>NZ_JBHSLC010000008.1:0-138286 GCF_042657465.1 Azospirillum himalayense
CGCCGGACCGGCCCGCCATACCCGTTCGGGGTGGCGGGCCGGTCCGGCGTTTGCGCGTGTGGTTGCTTCCGCGGCAGGCCCGGGGCGGGGTGGTTCGCCTGAACTTGTCGGGATCCGACGGGAAACCATCACACGGACAGAAAATATCCCGGCACGGTGGCCGGGATTCTTTCGGTTGATCAGGGCGAAGCGCGTCCGACGGGACGTCAGGACGTGCCGGTCCGTTGAGCCGGGGCCGCGTGCATGTGCGGCGGCACCATGCCCTCCCGGGCGGACTGCAACGCGCCCTGCTGTCGCGCGGCGAAGACGCCGGCTTCCGTTCTGTTGCGGAAGTGCAGTTTGGACAGAACACTGCGCACCATCGACTTGATGACCGCCTCGGACAGATCAAGCTGATTGGCGATCGTCCGGTTGTTCAATCCCTGGCCGAGCAGGCGCAGGGTTTCGAACTCCGGTTCCGACAGCCGCGGCAGCAGCGTCAGCCGGATCTCGTCGACGCCCAGCCGGGACAGGAACTGCTTGGGCATCAGACAATGCCCCTCCAGCCCCAGGTCCAGCAGTTCGTTGATGCGATCCACGTTGATGTCCTCGAACACCCACGCATCGGCGAAGGCCAGGATGTGTGCGGCGTCCAGCAATTCCCGCGACGACAGCACCACGACGATCCGCGACCGGCGTGACAGCCGCAGATACACCATCGGTTCGTTCTCGCGCAGAGCGGTGAACTGCTGAAGGCCGATCAGGATCGCATCGGGCGTCAGCGTGCTCTGCGTCAGTTCCGATATGTCGTGGAAGACGGTCACACGATGGCGACCGGCCCGGTCGAGCGCCTGCACCACGGTGTCGGTCAGGGAATTGTTGTCGAGAATCAGGCAGACGTGCATGGGGGTCACCGCGTTGCGGGTCGAGTGCGATGCTTTCTCTTGGGCGTACTCATGGTTCATGTGCATGGGTCAGCTCTGTTTGGAGGAGGCATCCACGGCAGGCCCTTATCGGGCATTGTCGCCGCCTGTGTTTTAGGCTTGTCGCGTGCTCTCTATGGGTCAG
This sequence comes from Azospirillum himalayense, assembly GCF_042657465.1. NCBI lineage: Bacteria > Pseudomonadati > Pseudomonadota > Alphaproteobacteria > Rhodospirillales > Azospirillaceae > Azospirillum > Azospirillum himalayense. The sequence continues at coordinate 1,048 of NZ_JBHSLC010000008.1, forward strand.
CGCTCTGTGTCTTCGCTTAGATGGCTTCATTTAAATACTGCATCGAATTTCAGGCATATATCCATCAAACCTGGAAAAAAACTTGACACTGTGATAAACAGTTTATAAATTGGACGTGTAACGCGTAAATCAAACGATAGATGATCACTCAAGATCGTCAAGCGCATCTGAATGGCGACCGGGGTGCTCCAAGCGATAACTCTTTTGTGACTGACTGCGCTGAAAGGCCAGTACAGGTATGTGTCGCAAAGTGGGGCATTCGCTGAGGAGAGTCGCTGGTCATCCGGTCAGAACGGCGCACCGATCGGATAGGTTTTCACGCATTTCGATCATTGGTGCTAATCCTTTGCGCGCATGAGATGTTCTGTGGCCGGCCGTCGCCACGACGCTCATTTTAAACAACCAAACATGGAAAAAATCCCGCTGCCGCTTTCTTTCGTGCAGAAGCATAGATGAAAAGTCATAGTTCCTGTTATGTTCAGTCGGCCTTTGCTGTATAGGTGATTGTTCCGCGCCGCAAATGACCTATGGCCCTTGTCCGGATATTGCCCCTCTTCCGAATGTGGTAGCAGTTCTTCAAGCCACGGGGCGAAAGGGTAGTTGGATCGCCAACGGGGTGGCCCGGTTAGTCCGGGGAGGGCTGATCCGAAGCAACGGGAAAAACGAAGGCGGACGGGGCCATGAAAATTCTGATCGGTGACGACCATCTCCTTTTTCGTGAAGGCCTGCGCCGTCTTCTGGAGCAGCTTCACGGGGACGCGATCTTCGTCGAGGCGGGCACCTTCGACGAGGTTCTTCAGCAATGCCGCGTCGGCGGCGGGTTCGACGTGGTGCTGATGGATCTGCATATGCCGAACTGGCCGGGCTTCGACGGGCTGCGCGAGGTGCAGAGCCTGCAGCCGGGCGTGCCGGTGGTGGTGATCTCCGCCTCCGAGGCGCTCAACGACATCCGCGGCGCGCTCGACCACGGGGCCACCGGCTACATTCCGAAGTCGAGCAGCGTCAAGGTGATGATGGGCGCGCTGAATCTCGTCTTCTCCGGCGGCATCTATGTGCCCCCGGGTGCGCTCACCGCCGCGACCGCGGCGTCCGACGCCGCGCCGCGGCGCGGCCGCCTCGACGGCGCGGACCGCAGCGCCTATGGCCTGACCCAGCGCCAGCGCGAAGTCCTGGATTGCCTGCGGGCGGGAAAATCGAACAAGCAGATCGCCTACGAACTCGGCCTGTCCGAGGGCACGGTGAAGATCCACGTCACGGCGATCTTCAAGTCGCTGGGCGTGAAGAATCGCACGCAGGCTGTCATCGCCGCCGCGGCCATGGCTTCGTAAGAGAGGCGGTCCGAAGGTTACGGGGCAGGGCAGGACACAAGAAAACGGGTTGGAGACCGACAGGGCCGTGAGCAGGCACGAACAAGGTGCCGCCGCGGCCTTTTCGATTCCGGCTTTCGCCTCACCTCATATACTCACGCCTGAACCCGCGCCGCGTCGGCGGCGTGCCTATGGGCCCAGAAGGAGGAAGACAGCGATGGCGGCGGAAACCCCGGTGTGCGACTTCGGCCGGAAGGCGGAGGATTTCAGCCTGAAGGGAACCGATGGAAAGACCTACAGCCTGGCCGACGTCCAGGGACCGAGCGGCACGCTGGTCATGTTCATCTGCAACCATTGCCCCTATGTGAAGGCGGTGATCGGGCGAATCGTCGAGGAGGTCGACGCGTTGCGGGCCCACGGCATCGGCGCCGTCGCCATCATGTCCAACGACACGGACGCCTATCCCGACGACAGCTTCGACAACATGAAGCGCTTCGCGGCGGAGCACGGCTTCACCTTCCCCTACCTGCTCGACGAGACGCAGGAGGTGGCGCGGGCCTACGGTGCCGTCTGCACGCCCGACTTCTTCGGCTTCAACGCCGACCTTTGCCTGCAGTACCGCGGGCGGCTGGACGCCTCCAAACGCGAGCCGATCCCCGACGCCCCGCGCGAGCTGTTCCATGCGATGGTCCGCATCGCCCAGACGGGGCAGGGGCCGACCGACCAGATCCCCAGCATGGGCTGCTCCATCAAATGGCGGAATCCTGCCTGATTCCGCCCGAAGCGTGGCCTCAAGCGAACCGCAGTTCGCATGAGACTCGTATCGCCTCATTCGCCGGCGGGCTGCGGTCGCATGTGCGACCGGGACCGCCGTCGCGGTCCAAAGCGGATTGCAATCCGCTTTAATGCCCGGAAGGGCGCCGTTGCGCCTTGACCGCGTGCGGCGCCCAATGCTATCCGGCCCTTTGAACCATCAGAACCGCCCGCCGCAGCCGCGCGCGGGCGCAATCTCCGCTGTAACGGTTTTCGTGCCGTAGGATGCCGCTGTAGAGCCATGAGCGATATTTTCCGCGAAGTCGACGAGGATCTGCGCCGCGACCGCATGGAGCGCATGTTCAAGCGCTACGGCGGCATCATGCTGGCGGCCGCGCTGGCGGTCGTCGCCGCGACGGGCGGCACGGTCGCCTGGCGCAACTGGCAGCAATCGCAGAAGGAGAGCGGGACGACGGCTCTCGCCGCCGCCCTGTCCCAGGCCGCCCAGGGGCCGGACAAGGGCGTCGAGGCCCTTGCCGCTTTCGCCGCCAAGTCCGATCCCGGCATGGCCGCGCTGGCCCAGCTGAACGCCGCCGCCCTGCTGGCCCGCGAGGGCAAGACGGCCGAGGCCGTGACCGTCTACGACACGCTGTCCAACAACGCAGGCGCCGGCGCGGTCTACCGCGAGCTGGCCGCCCTGCTGTCGGTGATGCACCAGCTCGAGTCCGGCGATCCGGCGCAGCTCCAGGCACGGCTCCAGCCGCTGACGGCGGATGCCAATCCCTGGCGCTTCTCCGCCCGCGAGATGAGCGCCGTGCTCGCCGCCCGCGCCGGGGACAAGGAGCGCGCGCGCACCCTGTTCCAGCAATTGGCCGACGACTCGCAGGCTCCGGCCGGCGTCCGGTCGCGCGCCGCCGATCTCGCCACCCTCTACGGCAAGAGCTGATGACCCGCATTCCCAAGGCCGCCCCGACCGCGCACCCCACCGCGAAGCGCCGCTCCCTGCGCACCGCCCTGCTTTCCGCCCCGCTGCTGGCCGTGCTGCTCAGCGGCTGCGACACCGTCAGCGGGTGGTTCGGCAAGACCCCCGATCCGCCCCTGCCGGGTGAGCGGGTGTCCATCCTGACCCGCGAACGCAAGGTCGAGGTCGACCAGCGGCTGGTCGGCACGCCGGTCGCCCTGCCGACCGCCGTTGCCAACCCGGCCTGGGCGCAGCCCGGCGGCACGTCGGACCACGCCGGCGGCAACCTTGCTTTGTCGGCCACCCCCGCCGAGGCGTGGCGTGGCGACGTCGGCACGGGGGCCAGCAGCTCCCGCTCGCTTCTGGCGACGCCGGTCGTCGCCGATGGGCGCATCTTTGCCATGGACGCCGACTCGCACGTCGCCGCCCTCGACGAGCGCACCGGGCGTCAGCTCTGGCGGATCGACACCAAGCCTGAGAAGGAGCGCGGCGGCGCCAGTGGCGGCGGCGTCGCCTACGCCGATGGGCGCGTCTTCGCGGCCACCGGCTTTGGCGAGGTGGTGGCGCTCGATCCCGCCAACGGTTCGATCGTCTGGCGCAAGCGTGTTCCGGGTCCGGTGCGTGGCGCCCCGACCGTGGAAGGCGGGCGCGTCCTGGTCCTGACGCTGGACAACCAGCTCACCGCCCTTTCGGCCTCCGACGGCGCCGTCCAGTGGTCGCATCAGGGCATCCTGGAGACGGCGGGCCTGCTGGGCGCCGTCAGCCCGGCGGCCTCGCCGACCCTGATCGTCGCCCCGTATTCTTCCGGCGAGCTGTACGGCCTGCGCCCGGAGAACGGGCGCGTGGCGTGGCAGGAGAGCTTGGCGGCCATCCGCCGCAGCGGCGCCCTGAGCAGCCTCGCCGACATCCGTGGCCTGCCGGTCATCGACCGCGGCGTCGTCTACGCGATCGGCCATTCCGGCCGCATGGTCGCCATCGACGAGCGCATCGGCATCCGCCTGTGGGAGGCGGAGATCGGCGGCACCCAGACCCCCTGGCTCGCCGGCGACCACATCTTCGTGATCACCAACGATTCGGAGTTGGTCGCCCTGACCCGTCAGGCCGGTCATGCCCGTTGGGTCACGCAGCTCGCGCCGTTCACCGATCCGGAGGACAAGAAGGGGCCGATCACCTGGTCGGGTCCGGTCCTGGCCGGTGGCAAGCTCTACGTCACCGGGTCGAACGGGCAGATGCTCGCCCTGTCGCCCGCCGACGGGCAGGTGCTGACCCGCTATTCGTTGCCGGCCTCCACCTATTTGCCTCCGGTCGTGGCGAACAACACCCTATATGTCCTGGGCGAGAACGGTACGCTGGTGGCGTACCGCTGATCGCCGCCCCTGGTTCTTTATAAGGCCCCCGGCCCGATGTCCTTCACCGTTGCTCTCGTCGGTCGGCCGAATGTCGGCAAATCGACTCTCTTCAACCGTTTGGCCGGCAAGAAGCTGGCGCTGGTCGACGACACGCCCGGCGTGACGCGCGACTGGCGCTCGGCCCCCGCCCGCGTGGGCGGGCTGTCCTTCACCGTGGTCGACACCGCGGGCCTGGAGGACGTCACCGACGACAGTCTGGAGGCGCGCATGCGCCGCCAGACCGAACGCGCCCTGGAGCGCGCCGACGTGGCGCTGTTCATCGTGGACGCCCGCAGCGGCATCACGCCGCTGGACCGCCATTTCGCGGCCCTGCTGCGCAAGAGCAAGACCCCCGTCATCCTCGTCGCCAACAAGGCGGAAGGCAAGGTGGGGATGACCGGCCTCTACGAGGCCTTCGAACTTGGCCTGGGTGACCCCCTCGCGCTGTCGGCGGAGCATGGCGAGGGCATGGCCGATCTGGTCGAAGCCCTGCTGCCCTACGCCCCGCCGGAGCCGGAGGCGGTCGACAAGGCCGCGGCCCCCGCCAAGGGCGAGGGGGAGGAGGAACTGCCCGTCGGCGACCAGCCGGAAACCGACGAGGAGCGTGCCCGCCCGATCCAGATTGCCATCGTCGGTCGTCCGAACGTCGGCAAGTCGACCCTGCTCAACGCCCTGATCGGTGAAGAGCGCGTGCTGACCGGCCCCGAGGCCGGCATGACGCGCGACGCCATCAGCGTCGATTGGGAGTGGCGCGGTCGCAAGTTCCGGCTGGTCGACACCGCGGGCATGCGCCGGCGCGCCCGCGTCGATGCCAAGGTGGAGAAGCTGGCCGTCGCCGACGCCCTGCGCGTCGTCCGCATGGCCCAGGTCGTCCTTCTCGTGGTCGATGCCAACCAGATTCTGGACAAGCAGGACCTGACCATCGCCCGCACGGTGGTGGAGGAAGGCCGCGCCCTGGTCATCGCGCTGAACAAGTGGGACGCCGTGGACGACCGCGCCATGGCCCTGCGCCAAGTCGAGGACAAGCTCCAGGCCGCCTTGGCCCAGATCAAGGGCGTGGAGGTCGTGACCATCTCCGCCCTGCAGGGCAAGAAGCTGGACACGCTGCTGGATTCGATCCTGTCGACCTACGGGCAGTGGAACCGCCGCATTCCGACCGCCCAGCTCAACCGCTGGATCGAAGGTGTGCTGGATCACCATCCGCCGCCCCTGGTCGAGGGCCGCCGCGTGAAGATCCGCTACGCGACGCAGGTGAAGACGCGCCCGCCGACCGTGGCGCTGTTCGTGAACAAGCCGCTGGATCTGCCGGAAAGCTACCAGCGCTATCTGATCGCGCATCTGCGCGAGACGTTCGACCTGCCGGGCGTGCCGGTGCGGCTGCTCCTGCGCAAGCAGAAGAACCCCTACGCGGACGATTGAGAGGCTCGGCATTGGGGCCCTCCCGGTCTCCCTTTCCGCTTCTGTAACGAATATTCTCGTCATTTACGCGAGGGCGAGAGTTCAGCCCCCTTCAGATGAGCATTCGACCGGACTGATGCGGTTGGAAAATGATCGCATTCATCATTTTCCAACCGTGAAATCCCGGCAGATCAATGCGTTAGCATTGATCGAGAGACTCTTGCCGGCGGCGCCTTCTGGTGCCGACGGCGTGCATTCCGGCCAAGGCGGGAATGACGAGCGAGGAAAGCGGCGGCAGACGCCATCAAGACGCCGTTCGTCGCCACGCTGCGGTCATTACCCCCGCCCCGATAAGCATCGCTCCCCCTGTCCGATTGAAAATCCGTCGGATCGAGGGGCGTTGCACCGCTTGTCCCGCCGCCGAGGCCAGAAGTGCGTACAACGTGGCGTTCAGGGTCGCCAACACCAGGAAGGTGGCTTCCATGATCAGTATTTGTGGCAAAAGCGGCTGAGTGGAATCAACAAACTGCGGTAGAAAGGCAACGAAGAACACGATGCTTTTGGGATTCAGTGCCGTCACGGCATAGGTGTGAAGGGCCATGCGGAAGGGGGGCACGGCGGGAGCCGGCTCGGTTGATGTGGCCTCGACAACCGGGGATCGCCACAACTTGAGGCCGAGATATACGAGGTAGGCCGCCCCAATCCATTTCAATGTGGTGAAGAGCAGGGACGAGGCGGCCAGCACCACGCCCAAACCAAGCATGGATGCGGTCATGGCGGTGAAGTCGCCGAGCGCAACGCCGACGACGGTGGCGAGCCCTGAACGCCGGCCCTGACCGAGCGCATAGGATACCACAAGCAGGATCGTGGGGCCTGGGATGATCAACAACACCGCGGATGCTGCGGTAAAGGCAAGCCAAGCTTCTATCGGCATCATCACCTCCCTCTGGATAGCCGTCGACTGATCCATAAATCTGGCCGGCTTACAACGTCCGATTTCGCGGGAACGGCCTTGTAGACCGGACCAGCGGTGGGAAGGGTGAGGAACGCCTTCGACTTATCGAGGCAGGGGAAAGCCCTTGGTTTTCGCGCCAAGCGGCATCGTGTTCGTGCTGAAGCGGGGCATCCTTTGGATGATGCTGCCGCAGGAGTCGGGCTGCGGCTCGGACACCCAGTCCGGCTTCCTCACGCGCGTCGGCGCGCTGCTCTCCTTCCGCTTTCTGTTAAGACGTCTCCAAGCTTACCCTTGCGCCGACACCACTTCGCCGTGGCGTGTGCAGGACGTTTCCGCCAACGCCAGGAAAGCCTCGGTCACGTCGTCCGGCTGGGCCAGCTTGGTCTGGTCTTCGCCGGGGAAGGCCTGCATGCGCAGCTTGGTCGCCACGATGCCGGGATCGATCAGATTGACGCGCAGGTTCGACGAGGCGATTTCCATCGCGTAGGTCTTCACCATCATCTCCAGCGCCGCCTTGCTGGCCCCGTACGGGCTCCAGTAGGGGTAGGGCGCGTTCGCGGCGCCCGACGTCACGAAGATGGCGCGCCCCGCGTCGGACGCGCGCAGCAGACGGTCGAAGGAGCGGATCAGACGGAAGTTGGCCGTGACGTTGACGTCCATCACGCGCTGCCACAGCTTCGGATCGTAATGGGCGACCGGGCCCAGCGCCTCCAGGACGCCGGCGTTGCTGACCAGGATGTCGAGCTTTCCGAAGCGCTCGAAGATCGAGTAGCCGAGTTGGTCGATCTTGTCGAACTGCCGCAGGTCCAGCGGGACCAGCGTGGCATTGCGGCCCGTGGCCTGGAAGATCGCGTCGTCGGTCTCCTCCAGACCGCCGACGGTGCGGGCGGCGAGGATGACGTGGGCGCCTTCGGCGGCGAAGCGCTTGGCGACGGCGGCACCGATGCCGCGCGAGGCGCCGGTGATGAGGGCCGTGCGGCCGGAAAGACGGGACATGGCGGCGACTCGACGATGTTCGGTAGCGGGATTGGCAAACGGGCCGGTCCGCAGGGGTTGCGGCCGGCCCGTCGCGGCGGTGGTCAGGCGGTCAGGCGCGGATGCGGACGTTCGCCTCGACCGGCGGGTGGTCCAGCGCGTCGGTCAACGCGATGGGGTAATCGCCGGTGAAACAGGCGTCGCAGAAGGTCAGCTTCTGCGGGTCGCGGCGCTCCTCGCCCATGGCCCGGTAGAGGCCGTCCAGGGAGATGAAGGCGAGGCTGTCGGCCTGGATGAAGTCGCGCATCTCCTCCACCGACATGCGGTGGGCAAGCAGCTTGCTCTGCTCCGGGGTGTCGATGCCGTAGAAGCAGGGGTGCGAGGTCGGCGGGCTGGAGATGCGCATGTGCACCTCCTTCGCCCCGGCGGCGCGCACCATCTCGACGATCTTCTTCGAGGTCGTGCCGCGCACGATGCTGTCGTCCACCAGCACCACCCGCTTGCCCTCGATCATGGCGCGGTTGGCGTTGTGCTTCAGCTTCACGCCGAGGTGACGGATCTGGTCGGTCGGCTCGATGAAGGTGCGGCCGACATAATGGTTGCGGATGATGCCCAGCTCGAACGGGACGCCGCTCTGCGTGGCGTAGCCGAGGGCCGCCGGCACGCCGCTGTCGGGAACCGGCACCACCACGTCGGCCTCGATCCCCGATTCGCGGGCCAGCTCGGCGCCGATCCGCTGGCGCGCGTTGTAGACGGAGGACCCCTCCATCACGCTGTCGGGCCGCGCGAAGTAGATGTATTCGAAGATGCAGAAGCGGCGGCCCTGCGGCTGGAAGGGGCGGAGGCTCTGCACGCCCTGCTCGTTCAGCACGACCATCTCGCCCGGCTCGACGTCGCGAACGTAATCGGCGCCGACGATGTCGAGCGCGCAGGTCTCGCTGGTCACGATGTAGGTGTCGCCCAGCTTGCCCAGGACCAGCGGGCGGACGCCCAGCGGGTCACGCACGCCGATCACCTCGTTCGGGGTCAGCGCCACCAGGGAGAAGGCGCCCTCGACCTGCCGCACCGCCTCGATCAACCGGTCCACCGGCGAGCCGCCGCGGGCGATGGCCATCAGATGGACGATGGTCTCGGTGTCGGTGGTGGACTGGAACAGGCAGCCGCGGCGGACGAGCTGGCGGCGCAGCGTGTGCGCGTTGGTCAGGTTGCCGTTGTGGGCCAGCGCGAAGCCGCCGAACTCGAAGTCGGCGTAGAGCGGCTGGACGTTGCGGATCGTCGTGTCGCCCGTGGTCGCGTAGCGGACGTGGCCGATGGCCTGCGGGCCCTTCAGCTTGCCGATGATGGCTTCCGACGAGAAGTGATCGCCGACGAGGCCCAGCGTGTGTTCCAGATGGAAGCGGTCGCCGTCGTGGCTGACGATGCCGCAGGCTTCCTGGCCGCGATGCTGCAGCGCATGCAGGCCGAGCGCGGTGATGGCCCCCGCCTGCGGATGGCTGTGGATGCCGAACACGCCGCACTCCTCGCGCAGCTTGTCGTCGTCGAACGGATGCGTCGTCAGCATCGGAAGATCCTCGTCATACACAGCATCACCAAAGGGCATTGCCCCGGCGGCCTCTTTGCCAGCGGGGCGTTACTCACAGGCACTCTGCACCATGCGGCGTTCAGCGTGCGTTCTGGATCAGTCGCTCAAGGTCGCCGCGGTCCCGGTCCTTATAGCCGGTATCGGATTGCGACGCACCACCGGTCTTCGGCGCGCCGGGCACCGGCGTGGACAGCCGGTCCAGCGCTTCCTTGGCCTCGACCGCCTGTCGCGCACGCTCCCGCGCCATGTCCATCTGGCCCAGCCCGTCCTTGCGCAGCGACTCCGGCATCACCTCGTAGATCATGGCGGCGCCGGACACCAGCATCGGCCGGGTCTTGGCGCTCTGCAGCCACGCCGGATGTTCCGCCGGGTTCGGCACCAGCCAAGCGAAGAAGAGATAGGCGACGGAGGCGAGGATTGCACCCTTCAGCAGTCCGAAGACAAAACCCAGCGAGCGGTCGAGCGCCGAAAGGCCGGAATTCTGCACCCCGCGCGACACGACGCGGCCCAGGATTGTCAAAACCACAAGACTGACGACGAACAGCGCCACCGCCGACGCGGCGTAGGCGGCCATCTCGACGTGGATGTAGGTCTGTGCGATGGGCAGAACGTGGGGTAGGGCGTTCAACGTGATCAGCGCGGCGCCGACCCAGGCGGCGACCGACAGCACCTCGGCCACCATGCCGCGGGTGAAGGCCAGCAGGGCCGACAGCAGAAGCACCACGATGACGGCCAGATCCGCCGGGTTGATCGGGAAGGTGTCCATAACGCCGCTACGCCTCGTGCGCTTTCGCTTCAGATGCTCGTGTCAAATCAGACGCTTCAATCCCGGCCGCGCGGCGGACGGGGTCCCGATCCGGCCTGGAACAGCGGCAGCAATTCGCTGAGCTGCTGCAACTCGACCGATTTCAGGCCGGTGTCGCCGCGCCCCGGCTTCTTGCCGTTCCGTCTAGCCGGAAAGATCGCCGTTGAAAACCCCAGCTTCGCGGCTTCCTTCAGCCGGGCGTCGCTCTGGCCCACGGCGCGCACCTCGCCCGACAGGCCGACCTCGCCGAAGACCACGGCGTCGGCGGGCACCGGCTCCCCGGTCAGCGAGGAGACGAGCGCCGCGGCGACCGCAAGGTCGGCCGCCGGCTCGGTGATGCGCAGCCCGCCGGCCACGTTCAGATAGACGTCGTTGGCGCCGATCTGCACGCCGCAGCGCGCTTCCAGCACCGCCAGGACCATGGCGAGACGCGCCGAGTCCCAGCCGACCACCGCGCGCCGCGGCGTGCCGAGCGGCGAGGGGGCGACCAGCGCCTGGACCTCGACCAGCACGGGGCGGGTGCCCTCCATGCCGGCGAAGACCGCGGCGCCCGACACGTCGCCGCGCCGTTCCGCCAGGAACAGGGCGGAGGGGTTGGCGACCTCGCCCAGCCCGCCGTCGGTCATCTCGAACACGCCGATCTCGTCCGTCGCGCCGAAGCGGTTCTTCACCGCGCGCAGGATGCGGAACTGGTGGCCGCGCTCGCCTTCGAAATAGAGCACCGTGTCCACCATGTGCTCCAGCACGCGGGGACCGGCGATGGTGCCTTCCTTGGTGACGTGGCCGACCAGCAGCAGGACGCAGCCGCGCCGCTTGGCGACGCGGATCAGCTCCTGCGCGGAGGCCCGCACCTGGGCGACGGTGCCGGGGGCGCTGTCCAGATTGTCCACATACATGGTCTGGATCGAGTCGATGACGACCACCTCCGGCCCGTCCGTCCCGTCGAGCGAGGCGACGATGTCGCGCACGCTGGTCGCCGAGGCCAGCTGGACCGGGGCCGCGGCGCAGCCCAGCCGGACGGCGCGCAGCCGCACCTGATCCACCGCCTCCTCGCCGGAGACGTAGGCGCAGCGGTGTTCCTGCGACAGCCGGGCCATGGCCTGGAGAAGCAGGGTCGACTTGCCGATGCCGGGGTCGCCGCCGATCAGAATCGCCGATCCGGGGACGAGGCCGCCGCCGCAGACGCGGTCGAACTCCTCGATCCGGGTCATGCGCCGCGGCGGCGCCTCGCTGGACCCGGCCAGTCCCACGAAGTCCAGCCGGCGCCCGCGCGCCACGCCCAATCCCTTGGGGGCGGCGTCCGGAGCGGCTTCCTCGACGAGGGTGTTCCATTCGCCGCAGGCGTCGCAGCGACCCGCCCATTTCGGGAAGGACGCGCCGCAAGCCTGGCAGACGTAGCGGGTGGTTGGCTTTGCCAAAGGTCTAGCGATTGGTTGGAGCGGCAGCGCCCCACATATAGCAAGCTGACGTTCTAAATCCTATGGCAGAGGTGATAAAAAGCTGGGGCTTTTCTCGGCCGTTCCGGTGTTAGGTTCTGTCCCGGAATCACGATGAACAACGGATGTGAGGTGACGCGGTGGCGGACAAGGACGCGCGGAAGATCCCGCTGCACGGCCCGGAGGAGTTTGAGGCGATTCGCAAGGCCGGGCGGCTGGCCGCGGCGACGCTTGACCACATCACGCCCCAGGTGGTGCCGGGGGTCAGCACGGGCCATCTGAACCGGCTGATCGAAACCTTCATGCGGGACAATGGCGCCATCCCCGCGACCCTCGGCTATCACGGCTATCCGGCGGCGAGCTGCATCTCGCCGAACCATGTGGTGAATCACGGCATTCCGTCCGACGACAAGACGCTGGTCGACGGCGACATCGTGAACGTCGACGTGACGGTGATCCTGGACGGGTGGTACGGCGACACCAGCCGCATGTTCTTCGTCGGCGACAAGATCGGGGTGAAGGCGCGCAAGCTGGTGGACATCACCTACAAGGCGATGATGGCCGGCATTGCGCAGGCCAAGCCGGGCAACCATCTGGGCGACATCGGCCACGCCATCCAGACCCTGGCCGAGTCCCACCGCTACGGCGTGGTGCGCGACTTCGGCGGGCATGGCATCGGGCGGGTGTTCCACGACGCGCCGCATGTCGACCATTTCGGCAAGCGCGGCACCGGGGTTCTGCTGGTCCCGGGCATGGTCTTCACCATCGAGCCGATGCTCAACGCCGGCAAGCCGGACGTGAAGATCCTGTCGGACGGCTGGACCACCGTCACCCGCGACCGCTCCCTGTCCGCCCAGTTCGAGCATCAGGTCGGCATCACCGAAACGGGCTGCGAGATCTTCACCCTGTCGCCGGCGGGCTTCACCCAGCCGCCCTACGGGACCGCTGCCGGGGCCGTCGCGGCATGAGCGGGAACTTGAAGCCCTGGACGGTCCTGGAGCGCCGGACCCTGCTCGATGCCGGGCCTTTCCTGAAGGTGCACGCCGAGACCGTCGAGACGCCGGAAGGACGGCGGGTTGAGAATTTCTATCAGGTCGAGCAGATGGACTTCGTCCAGATGTTCGTCGAGGACGCGGATGGGCGCGCCCTGATGCTGCGCACCTACAAGCATGGCCCGCGCCGCGTCAGCCTGACCTTTCCCGCCGGTGCCCTGAACACCGGCGAGGAGCCGCTGGCCGCGGCGAAGCGGGAATTGCTGGAGGAAACCGGCTACGCCGCGGAGAACTGGACCGCGCTCGGCTCCTACGTGGTGCAGGGCAACCAGCGCGGCTGCGTCTGCCATATGTTCCACGCCCGCAACGCCCGGAAAGTGGCCGAGGCGGATTCCGGTGATCTGGAGGAGATGCGGTTGGAGCTGCTGACCCGTGCCGAGCTGATCGCTGCGGCAGCAGAGGGCGATTACGCCCTGCTGCCGGTCATCGCCATGCTGGGCGCCGTTCTGCTGCCGGAACTGCGCGACAACCTCGCGCGGTCGGCGGCGCGTCCGGCGCCCTGACGGTCACTTCCCGTCGGTCGGACCGGCGAAGAAGTGGGCGAGCGCGTCCGCGGCTTCGAGCGACAGCTGGTTGTCGTTCTTGAGGAGCTGCTCGTGGGCGTTCTTGATGGTCTGCACCGTCTCTTCGTTGGTCAGCAGTCCCTTGGCCTGGAGCGTCTCCAGAATCTTGGCGCTCAGCATGAAGCTCGCGAAGGCCAGTCCGTTCGTGGTGATGTCCGCCATGCTCGTCTCTCCGATGGGACGCCGGCCTGTCGTGGCCGGCGTTCTTTCTGGCCGACCCTACCGGGCGGCAGGTTAATTTTGCACGAACCGGCGCTGCGGCGCTTTACAGCGCCCGCACCTGCATCTTGATCGGTCCTTCGCCCCGGCCATGGACGAATTGGTCCACATAGGGGTTGCCGGAATGGTCAATGTCGTTGGCGTGGCCGGTCCAGATGATCCGGCCCTGGTAGATCATCGCCACGCGGTCGGCGATCTTGCGGGCCGAGGCCATGTCGTGGGTGATGGTCACGGCGGTGGCGCCCAGATCCTTCACGCACTTCACAATCAGCTCGTTGATCACGTCGGCCATGATCGGGTCGAGGCCGGTCGTCGGCTCGTCGAAGAAGATGATCTCCGGCTCGTCGGCGATGGCGCGGGCGAGGCCGACGCGCTTCTGCATGCCGCCCGACAGTTCCGACGGGAACAGTTCCCCGACCTCCGGGCCGAGGCCGACCGCGCCCATCTTGGCGATGGCGATGTCCTTGGCCTTGGCGCGCGGCATGTGCTCGCCCTGGATCAGGCCGAAGGCGACGTTCTCCCAAACCTTCAGGCTGTCGAACAGGGCGGCGCCCTGGAACAGCATGCCGAACTTGTGCAGCAGCTTCTCCCGCTCGCGCGGGCGCAGCCTCGTCGTCTCCTCGCCGTCGACGCGGATGGAGCCGCTGTCCGGCGACAGCAGGCCGAGGATGCACTTCAACATGACCGACTTGCCGGTGCCCGACCCGCCGATGACGACCAGCGATTCGCCGCGCCCGACCTCCAGGTCGATGCCGTTGAGCACGACCTTCTGACCGAACGCCTTGTGCACGTTCTTCAGCGAAATCTTCGGCGGATGAGCGGGGGGAACCTGGGACATGGAGTCGCTCACTTCGTCGAGAAGAAGATGCCGGTGATGAGGTAGTTCCACACCAGGATCAGGATGGAGGCCGAGACCACGGCGTTGGTCGTCGCAGCACCCACGCCCTGGGCGCCGCCGCGCGAGTGGTAGCCGTGGTAGCAGCCCATCAGCGACACCATGAAGCCGAACACCGCCGCCTTGACGAGGCCGGAGATCACGTCGACCGGCTCCAGGAACTCCCAGGTCCGGCCGATGTAGGAGGCCGGGTTGAAGTCCAGACGGTAGACGCCAACCAGGAAGCCGCCGAACACGCCGATGATGTCGGCGACCAGCACCAGCAGCGGCAGCATGGCCAGACCGGCGATCAGGCGCGGCGCCACCAGATACTTGAAGGGGTTGGTCGACAGGGTGGACAGCGCGTCGATCTGCTCGGTCACGCGCATGGTGCCGATTTCGGCGGCCATGGCGGCGCCGATGCGCCCGGCAACCATCAGGCCGCCCAGCACCGGCCCCAGTTCGCGCGTCACCGAGAGGGCGACCACCGTGGCGATGGCGCCCTCCGCCTGGAAGCGGGAAAAGCCGGAATAGCTCTGCAGCGCCAGCACCATGCCGGTGAACAGCGCGGTCAGCCCGACCACCGGCAGCGAGTAGTAGCCGATGTCGATCATCTGGCGCAGGATCTGCCGCGGGTAGAACGGCGGACGCACGCAGTGCGACAGGGCGGCGCCGGTGAACATGGCGAGCTTACCGGTGGCTTCCAGAAAGATCAGGAAGGCCCGTCCGGTGGCGGCAAGGAAACCCATCAAGCGACCTCAGGCGGCGGCGGGTCGCGGTAGACCCTGTGGTAACGCGTGCCCAGCGAGGTCAGGATCTCGTAGCCGATGGTTCCGCCCTCGCTCGCCACGGTGTCCACCGGGCGGTTCGGGCCGATCAGCTCCACCAGCCCGCCGGGCGTCACCGCCTCGTCGGGAAGGTGGCTGACATCCACCGTCACCAGATCCATCGAAACACGCCCAACCACCGGAGCGGCCACGCCGTTGACGAAGACATGGCCGCGCGCGCTGAGCGAGCGCAGATATCCGTCGGCATAACCCACTGCGATGGTTGCGATTTTTCCTCTCGCCGCAACGCGGTGCGTGGCACCGTAGCCAACGGTCATAGGGCTGTCAACGTTGCGCACCTGAAGCAGCCGGGCGTCGAGCCGGATCGTGCCCCGCATCGGGTTCGCCGCGGCGGGCGTCGGATTGACGCCGTAGAGCGCGCAGCCGGGCCGCACGAGGTCGAAATGGAAGGCCGTTCCGTGGAAGATCCCGGAGGAATTGGCGAAACTCGCCTCGGCCGCGGGAAGCCGCCCGATCGCCGAGCGGAAGCGGCCGAGCTGCTGGCTGTTCATCACCGTGTCTTCGTCGGCGCAGGCGAGGTGGGTCATCCACACCCGGACATCCACCCCCTCCAGCCGGGAGAGGTCGCCGGCCAGCGTGTCCAGCTCGTCCGGACCAAGCCCGAGTCGGTTCATGCCGGTGTCGATGTGGACGACGGCGGGGAGGGCCTTTCCCTGCGCCCTGGCGTGGGCCTGCCACGCGGCGATGTCGCCCAGATGGTTCAGCACCGGCAGGATGCGGTGGGCTGTGAAGTCCGGCGCGGTGCCGGCGGGCAGGCCGCCCAGCGACAGAACGCGGGCTTCCGCCGGCGCCACGGCGCGCACGGCCAGCGCCTCCTCGAACTGGGCGACCACGAAGGTCCGGCAGCCGGCGGCGGCCAGCGCCGGAACGACGCGCTGCACCCCCAGGCCATAGGCGTTCGCCTTGACCACGGCGGCGCATTCGGCGGGCGCCACCCGGTCGCGGAGCTGCGTCCAGTTGGCGACGACGGCGCCGAGGTCGATGGTCAGAACGGCGCCGGCGCGGGCCAGCGGATCACTCAGTGGGGCCGAAGTCATGGGTCGTGTCGAGGTCGCCGAATTTCGTGAACTGTCCGTCGAAGAACATGCGGACGCTGCCGATCGGACCGTGGCGCTGCTTGGCGATGATCGCCTCCGCGGTGTTGTGCACCTCGGCGTAGCGCCTCTGCCAGTTGGCGTAGCGGTCGTTGTACTTGTCCTCCGACTCCTCGGGCCGGCGGGCCGGCTCGCCGCGCTCAAGATAGTACTGTTCGCGGTAAACGAACATCACCACGTCGGCGTCCTGCTCGATGGAGCCCGATTCGCGCAGGTCGGCGAGCTGCGGCCGTTTGTCCTCGCGCATTTCCACCGCGCGGCTGAGCTGGGACAGCGCCAGCACCGGCACCTCCAGCTCCTTGGCGATGGCCTTCAGGCCGCGGGTGATCTCCGAGATTTCCTGCACGCGGTTCTCGTTGCCCTTGGTCGAGCTGCCGCGCAGCAGCTGGAGATAGTCCACCACCACCATGCCCAGCCCGTGCGTGCGCTTCAGCCGGCGGCAGCGGGTGCGCACGGCGGCGATGGTCAGGGCCGGGGTGTCGTCCACGAAGAAGGGGACGCGGCTGAGTTCCTGGCTGGCCGCCACGAACTTGGGGAAGTCGCTGTCCTTGATCTCGCCGCGGCGGATCTTGTCGCCCGACACCTCGGCCTCGCCGGCCAGGATACGGGTGGCGAGCTGCTCCGCCGACATTTCCAGCGAGAAGAAGCCGACCGGCGCGCCCTCGCCGCCGTTGGTGCGCATGTGCGCCTTGGCGGCGTTGAAGGCGATGTTGGTGGCCAGCGCCGTCTTGCCCATGGAGGGGCGTCCGGCGAGGATGATGAGGTCCGACGGGTGCAGGCCGCCCAGCTTGCGGTCCATGTCGCGCAGGCCGGTGGTCACGCCGGTGACGTGGCTGGACCGGCGGAAGGCCGTCTCCGCCGTGGCGATGGCCGCCTTCAGCGACTCGGAAAAGGCGATGAAGCCGCCGCGCACGTCGCCGGTCGAGGCGAGGTCGAAGAGCTGCTTCTCCGCCGTCTCGATCTGGTCCATGGCGTCGATGTCGAGGTCGTGCTGGTACGCCTCGTTCACCATGTCCGTGCCGACCTCGATCAACTGCCGGCGCAGGAACAGGTCGTGGATCGTCTTGCCGTAATCGCCCGCGTTGACCACCGTCACGACGTTCGCGGCGAGCTGCGCCAGATAGCCGGCCCCGCCATCCGGCGCCAGCTCGACGTCGTTGTCGAAATAGGCCTTCAGCGTCACCGGATTGGCGATCTGGCCGCGCTCCACCATCTTGGCGATGGCCGAGAAGATGCGCTGGTGCGCCGGATCGTAGAAATGCTCGGCGCGCAGGAACTCGCCGACCTTCTCATACGCCTTGTTGTTCACCAGGATGGCGCCGAGCAGCGCCTGTTCGGCCTCCTCGTTGTGCGGCGGCGTGCGGTATTCCGCCGTCGGCTTCACGGCAGCGGCACGGGACAGCCCGCCGTCGAGGGGGCGCGGCTCGAAAAGCTGGGTGGTCTTGTCATCCATGGCGGCACTTTAGCAAAGGGCGGGACGCAAAGCTGTGCGATCGGGGTAAATCTACCCACATTCCTGTGAGTAACTTTTGCCCACAGCCGGTGAAAGCTGGGGGTAAGGAGGAATTTAAACGTCGTATCAAGAGCTTAGTCCAGAGCAAAACCTGTGGGTCGATGTGGCGCGGACACCTCGGGTCACGCATTGCTGGCGCCGACGTTCCGACCCGTCCGCAAGGGCGGCGGCATGGCCTCGGCCAAGGCCATTTCGGTGCGCTGCATGTAGTCGCGGACGAGCGGGACGGCGCCCAGCGAACGGGCGAGCTGCATCTGGAAAACCATGTGTCCCTGGTAGCGGAAGCTGATCTCAGCCCCCGCCAGGTAGAACTCCCACATCCGGCAGAAGCGCTCGTCATACATCGCGCGGGCGTCCTCCCGCCGGGCCGCGAACCGCGCCCGCCAGTGGCGCAGCGTCTCGGCGTAGTGAAGGCGCAGGATTTCGACGTCGGTGTTCCACAGCCCGGCCTTTTCCACCGCCGGGACCACCTCCGACAGGGCGGGCGAGTAGCCGCCTGGAAAGATGTATTTGCGGAACCATGGGTTGGTGGAGCCCGGCCCATCCGACCGGCCAATCGAATGCAACAGTGCCACCCCATCCTCGGCCAGCAGGTCGCGCAGCTTGGCGAAGAAGGCCGGATAATGGGGCACACCGACATGCTCGAACATGCCGACCGAGACGATGCGGTCGAAGCGTCCCTCCATCTGCCGGTAGTCGCGCAGCTCGAAGCGGACCTGCCCGGCCAGCCCGGCATGGGCCGCCCGCTCCCGCGCCACGGCGAGCTGTTCGCGGGACAGCGTGATTCCGGTGACCTGCGCGCCGGTCATGCGGGCGAGATAGAGCGCCATGCCGCCCCAGCCGCAGCCGATGTCCAACACCCGCATGCCCGGCTGGAGCAGCAGCTTCGACGCGATGTGCCGCTTCTTGGCCTCCTGCGCCTCGTCCAGCCCGGTGTCGGATGTGGGGAAGTAGGCGCAGGAATATTGCAGGTCGCGGTCGAGGAACAGCTCGAAGAAGGACCGCGACAGGTCGTAATGATGGGCCACGTTGCGCCGCGACCGCCGCAGGGGATTGCTCTGCTGGATGAGCCGCAGCGCGGGCGAGACGGTTTCCCGCAAATTGCCCAGGACGCCCTGGACATTATCCGTTCCGGCGCTCAGCAGTGCCAGGAAATCATAGACGGAGCCGCCCTCGATGGTCAGGCGGCCGTCCATGTAGGCTTCGCCGAAGCGCAACCGCGGATTCACCACGAGGTCGCGGTGCAGCGCCTTGTCGTGCAGACGCAGCGTGAGGGACGGCGTGCCGACCCCCACCCGGTGCTTTTGCCCATCGGCACCGACGATGTCCAGAGCACCGGTGGTCAGGGCCGGGCTGAGCAGGCGGGCAAACAGCATCGCGCATCTCCGCATCCGTCGAACACGACTCGGTCCGGTTCCTTCGCTGCGCGCGAATCACCAGGAACGAGAGTCGGAGTTCGGAGCGGGGAGAGGCAACCCGCCGGACGGGGCAGGGGACGGGGCGTCCGGCGCATCCGGATGGGGGAGGGGCCGGGTGATTCGGAGCGCCGAAAGCGGAAAAGCCGCCTCGCCCCTTTCGGGACGGGCGGCTTCCGGACGAGCGGACTGGTCTCGTTGAGCGGGCGGTCAGCCCTCCTCGGAAACCTCGGCCTCGGCGGCCTCGGGGGCCTCTTCGATCTCGTCCTCGTCGTCGCGCAGGTCGGCCGCGGTGACCATGCCGCCGCGGGAGAGCTGCAGCTCAGCCTCTTCCTGCGAACGGGCGACGTTCACCGTGACGGAGATGCTCACCTCGGGGTGCAGGACGACGCGCAGCTTGAACAGGCCCAGCGTCTTGATCGGGGTCTCGATCGACACCTGCTTGCGGTCGACCTTGTAGCCGGCGGCGTCAAGGGCGTCCGCGACGTCGCGCGGCGTCACCGAGCCGTACAGCACGCCGGTCTCGCCGGCCTGACGGATCACGACGACCGTCACGTCGTTCATCTTGGCGGCAACCTGCTCGGCGTCCTTGCGGCGCTCCAGGTTGACGGCCTCCAGGTGGGCCTTCTGCTTCTCGAAGAACGCCATGTTCGCCTTGGTGGCGCGCATGGCCTTCTTCTGCGGCAGCAGATAGTTGCGGGCGAAGCCGGGACGCACCTTCACGACCTGGCCCATCTGGCCGAGCTTCTCGACCCGCTCCAGCAGAATAACTTCCATCACTCGTCCTCCTGATCGGGGCCGGCGGGCCGGAGACGGCGACGCAGCCCAATCCATTGCTCGATCATGCCAAGACCGACCATCAGCACGATCGGCCAACCGAAAAGAAACAGGAACATGTAGAACCCGATGAGGATCGGCAGCTTGGCCGATCGGCGTCGGGCGAACACATGCACCACCGAAAGCCCGGCAAAGGCGAATGGCAGGGACAGGATCAGCGCGGCGTTGACCGCGAGGAACCCGACCGGGTCCGACGCCAGAGAGGCGGCCACCATGGTCAGCAGGAACGCGGTGACGAGCCACCGTGGCAGCTCCACGTCGTCCAGCCGCATGGCGGGGCGCCGGTTGCGACCGAACCGCATCAGGACGCCCTGCGCCAAGGCTCCGTTGACGATCGTCATGACGAGCCATGAGATCACCGCGAAGCCCGGCAACACCTCGGCCATCCAGATGTCCTGCGGGTCCGGAGCCTGCTGGCCCTGCGCGGAGAACATCTGGTCCGCCATGCGGCTCAGCGTTTCCCGCACCGCGCCCTCCAGCCCGCCGGGCTGATCGAGCGTCAGAACCGCGGCACCCAGAAGGCCCGCCAGTCCCATTCCGGTCAGCGCCATCAGGAGCCGGCCCGGAGGATACCATTCAACACTCCCGTCGGGAGCCGCCCGCGCCAGCAGCGCCTGCCGCACCACCAGGATGACCGGGACAGCCGCGGTCACCAGATAGGCGAGAGACACCAGGACGCTGGACGACACCGCCAGGACCGCCACCGTTCCCACCGCACCGGCGAGAAGGGAGGCGGTGGAGCCGAGCCACAGTCCCGCGAGGAACAGCGGCAGCGGCGCCAGATAGCCCAGGATCAGCGCCCCGAACCCGCCGAACAGGACGGCGAGGTAGAAGAAAGCGCTGACCACGCCGACACCGATGGCAGCCGCCAGAGGGGCGGCCAGGGGCGAGGCCATGGGATTGCCTTTGCCTGTTGTCCGCTTCGGTCCTTACTTCACCACGTAGGGAAGCAGGGCCAGGAAGCGGGCGCGCTTGATGGCGCGGGCGAGTTCGCGCTGCTTCTTCGCGGAAACCGCGGTGATGCGGCTCGGCACGATCTTGCCACGCTCGGAGATGAAGCGGGACAGGAGCTTGACGTCCTTGTAGTCGATCGCCGGGGCGTTCGCGCCCGAGAACGGGCAGGTCTTGCGGCGGCGGAAGAACGGACGGCGGGGACCGCCACCGGTGCGGGCCGGAGCGCCCGAGGTCTGCTTGTCGGACATTTAGGCGTTCTCCCCTTCGGCAACGGTGGGCTCCTGGCGGCGCGGCGGGCGCGGGCCACGATCGTCGAAGCGGCGCGGGCCACGGTCACCGCGGTCGCCGCGGTCACCACGCTCGCCGCGGCTCTGCATCATCACCGACGGGTTGGCGTCCAGCGCATCGACGCGGACGGTCATGAAGCGCAGCACGTCCTCGTTGATGCCCATGTTGCGCTCCATCTCGAGGACGGCGGCGGCGGGGGCGTCAAGGTTGAACAGGGTGTAGTGACCCTTGCGGTTCTTCTTGATCTTGTAGGTGAGCGTCTTCAGACCCCAGTATTCGGTCTTGGCGACCTGGCCGCCGTTGTCGCGAATGATCTGGGCGAACTGCTCGCCGAGCTGCTCGGCCTGGGCGGCCGAGATGTCCTGGCGCGCGATTAGCACGCACTCGTAAAGAGCCATCGTACTCCCCATGGCTGTTCATGGTCCGGCGCTGCGCCCCATCCCCTATGGACAGGATCAGCCGCCCGGGCCTAGCCGACGGCACGCGGGCCACCGGCAAGGAGTTATGAAGCGGCGCAGTATGCACAAAAGCCCTATCCCGACAAGCGGAAACACGAGCCGGCGGGCGATTCCGCCGTCATCGCCTTCGAAAGGCCATGGAAAGGCCCTTTTCTCCCTTCGTCTTTGCATCGCAGCAATGAAAAAATGCCGGAAAAGCAACATAAAGGCGCCAATTCCAGCCCTTCAACGTTGAGCATCGCTTGACTTGCCCGAAAGGCCGGGTATGACTGTCGCCGAATTCAACGGCGGCGCCGCGGGTGGCGCGCCTTTTTACTAGGGTTCCCAGACAGCATGACCAGGGCGTTCGTCTTTCCGGGCCAGGGCAGCCAAGCCGTCGGCATGGGCCGTGAGCTGGCCGAGGCGTTCGAGGTCGCTCGGCTCACCTTTGAAGAGGTGGACGACGCGCTGAACCAGCGCCTGTCCCGCCTGATGTTCGAAGGCCCCGAGGCCGACCTGACGCTGACCGAGAACGCCCAGCCGGCCCTGATGGCCGTCAGCGTCGCCGTTCTGCGGGTGCTGAAGGACCAGGGCGGGCTCGACCTGACCAGGCACGCGGCCTTCGTCGCCGGCCATTCGCTCGGCGAATATTCGGCCCTGTGCGCCGCCGGCGCCTTCACGCTGGCCGACACCGCGCGCCTGCTGAAGCTGCGCGGCCAAGCCATGCAGAAGGCCGTGCCGGTCGGGCAGGGCGCCATGGCCGCCCTGCTGGGCGCGGAGCTGGAGCAGGCCCAGGCCATCGCCGACGCCGCCGCCAAGACTCCCACGGGCCAGACCGAGGTCTGCACCGTCGCCAACGACAACTCGTCGGGGCAGGTGGTGATCTCCGGCCACGCCGAGGCCATCGACCGTGCCATCGTGATCGCGGCGGAGCGCGGGCTGAAGCGCACCGTGCGCCTGCCGGTCAGCGCGCCCTTCCATTGCCCGCTGATGCAGCCCGCCGCCGACGCCATGGCCGAGGCCCTGGCCAACGTGACGATCGGCGCGCCGGCGGTTCCGGTGGTCGCCAACGTGACCGCGTCGGCCGTGTCGGACCCCAATGAGATCCGCCGCCTTCTGGTCGAGCAGGTGACCGGCATGGTTCGCTGGCGCGAGAGCGTGCTCTATATGAAGGAGCAGGGCGTCGACACGCTGGTCGAACTCGGCTCCGGCAAGGTGCTGTCGGGTCTCGCCAAGCGCATCGACAAGGAATTGGCCGGCACCTCCGTCCAGGGCCCGGCCGACGTCGAATCGTTCCTGAAGACCCTGTGAGGCATTCCATGTTCGACCTGACCGGAAAGAAGGCGCTGGTCACCGGCGCCTCGGGTGGCATCGGGGCGCAGATCGCCCGCGCGCTGCACGCGCAGGGCGCCACCGTCGCCCTGTCCGGCACCCGCGTCGCCCCGCTGGAGGCGCTCGCCGCCGAACTGGGCGAGCGCGCCCTGGTGGTGCCCGGCAACCTCGCCGACGCCGCCGGAACCGAGCAGCTCGCCAAGGACGCGGAGGCCGCCCTCGGCCAGATCGACATCCTGGTGAACAACGCCGGACTGACCCGCGACCAGCTGGCCATGCGCATGAAGGACGACGACTGGCAGTCGGTGCTGGACGTCAACCTGACCGCCGCCTTCCGCCTGTCGCGCGCGGTGCTGCGCGGCATGATGAAGCGCCGCTGGGGCCGCATCATCGGCATCACCTCGATCGTCGGCGTCACCGGCAACCCCGGCCAAGCCAACTACGCCGCCTCCAAGGCCGGCATGATCGGCATGTCGAAGTCGCTGGCCGCGGAGGTCGCGTCGCGCGGCATCACCGTGAACTGCGTCGCGCCGGGTTTCATCACCACGGCGATGACCGACGCTTTGAATTCCGAGCAGAAGGACAAGCTGCTCACCGCCATTCCTTCCGGCCGCATGGGCGAGCCGGGGGAAATCGCCGCCGGAGTCGTGTACCTGGCGAGCGATGAGGCCGCCTATGTCACCGGCCAGACGCTGCACATCAACGGCGGCATGGCCATGATCTGAGGCGGATTCGCTGCCTGAACCACAGGTTCGGACCGGCTCCCGCGGGCGCTGGTCAAGGCTGTAAAAATGTGTTATCGGACGGGGCTTTTTGTGGCAGGAAGGCACGCAGCCGCGTGTTGAGCCGGCCGAATTCGCCCGAGCGGTCTCAAGGATTGGAAGGTCTTAAAAAATGAGCGATGTCGCCGAGCGCGTTAAGAAGATCGTTGTGGACCACCTCGGGGTCGAGGAGTCGAAGGTGACGGAGAACGCCTCCTTCATCGACGATCTCGGCGCCGACAGCCTCGACACGGTCGAGCTGGTTATGGCTTTCGAGGAGGAGTTCGGCTGCGAGATTCCGGACGACGCCGCCGAGAAGATTCTGACGGTGAAGGACGCCATCGACTTCATCAAGGCGAACGCCGCCGCCTGATCAGGCGCTGGCGTGAGAGGCCAGGCAGCTTCCCGAAGTGGCCTGGCCGTCGCTGAGTTTTCCGAGGAAAGGTCAAGGAATACCCCATGAGACGTGTCGTCGTTACCGGCCTTGGTCTGGTCACGCCGCTCGGTGTCGGCCATAAGCTCAACTGGGAGCGTCTGACCGCCGGCCAATCGGGCATCCGCGCCATCACGGGTTTTGACGCCTCTGATCTGGCCTCGAAAGTTGCCGGGCAGGTTCCGCGCGGGAACGGCGACGGGTTGTTCAACCCCGATGCCTTCGTTCCGCCGAAGGACCAGCGGAAGATGGATGATTTCATCATCTTCGCCATCGCCGCCGCCCACGAAGCGATCAAGGATTCCGGCTGGGTTCCCCAGACCGAGGAAGAGCGCGAACTCACCGGCGTCATGGTGGGCTCGGGCATCGGCGGTCTGCCGGGCATCGCCGAGGGTGCGGTCACCCTGGCCGAAAAGGGTCCGCGCCGCATCTCCCCCTTCTTCATTCCGGCCTGCCTCATCAATCTGGCCTCCGGTCACATCTCCATCCAGCACGGCTTCAAGGGCCCGAACCACGCGGTGGTCACGGCCTGCTCGACCGGCGCGCACGCCATCGGCGATGCCTCGCGCCTGATCATGCTGGGTGACGCGGACGTGATGGTCGCCGGCGGCACGGAGGCGGCGGTCAGCCGCCTGGGCGTCGGCGGTTTCGCCGCCATGCGCGCCCTGTCGACGAATTTCAACGACACGCCGGAAAAGGCGTCGCGCCCTTACGACAAGGACCGCGACGGCTTCGTGATCGGCGAGGGCGCCGGCGTCGTCGTCCTTGAAGAGCTGGAGCACGCCAAGAAGCGCGGCGCCCACATCTACGCCGAAGTGATCGGCTACGGCATGTCCGGCGACGCCTACCACATCTCCGCCCCGGCGGAGGATGGCAACGGTGGGTTCCGCGCCATGCGCAACGCGCTGAAGCGGGCCGGACTGGAGCCGTCGGACATCGATTATGTCAACGCGCACGGCACCTCGACGCCGCTGGGCGACGAGATCGAGCTGGGCGCGGTGAAGCGTCTGTTCGGTGGGGCGATGGACAAGCTCGCCATGTCCTCCACCAAGTCGGCCATCGGCCACCTGCTGGGTGCCGCCGGCGCGGTCGAGGCGATCTACTCGATCAAGGCGATCAACCACAGCCTGGTTCCGCCGACGCTGAACCTTGAGAACCCGTCGGAGAGCTGCCTCGGCGTCAACCTCGTTCCGAAGGTTGCGCAGGAGCGCCGCGTGCGGGCCGCGCTGTCGAACTCCTTCGGCTTCGGCGGCACCAACGCCTCGCTGATCTTCAAGGAATTCGCCTGAGCGGCGAAGCATCGCGGAGACCGCCGATGGGTTGGGGCCTCCGAATCGCGGCGGGGGCGTTGACCGTCCTCACCGCGGGCAGCGGTTTGGTGTTCTGGGGGGCCCTCCGCGTGATGGCCCCCGGACCGCTTGAGCATGCCGAGACGGTGGTCATCCCGCGCGGCAGCGGGCTGGAAGCGATCGCGCTGACCTTGGAGGATGCGGGGGTCGTCGATTCTCCGATCCTCTTCCTGTTCGCCGCGAAGCTCCAGGGTCCGCTGAAGGCGGGCGAGTATGCGTTCCCGGCGGGAATCAGCGTCGACGGCGTGCTGGAGATGCTGCACCAGGGCAAGACCGTGGTCCGCCGCTTCACGGTGCCGGAGGGGCTCACATCCGCCCAGGTGGCGGCCCTGCTCGACGCCGAGCCGGCGCTGAACGGCGAGTTGAAGGCGCTTCCGAAGGACGGAACGCTCCTGCCTGAAACCTATCACTATTCCTACGGCGATTCGCGCTCGGCCCTGGTCGAGCGGATGCAGCACGCCATGACCCAGGCTTTGAACGAGGCCTGGAAAAACCGCGGTCCGGACCTGCCTTACGAAACTCCGCAGCAGGCGCTGACCATGGCGTCCATCGTGGAGAAGGAAACCGGCGTCGCGGCTGAGCGCGCCAAGGTCGCAGGCGTCTTCGTCAACCGCCTGGAGACGGGCATGAAGCTCCAGTCGGACCCGACGGTGATCTACGCGCTGACCGACGGCAGCGGGGAGTTGGGGCGGGCCTTGACCCGCAACGACTGGAAATTCGAGTCGCCCTACAACACATACGTCGCGGCAGGGCTTCCGCCGGGGCCGATCGCCAACCCGGGACGGGCGTCCATCCAGGCGGCTTTGCACCCGGAAAAGCACGACTTCCTGTATTTCGTCGCCGATGGCACCGGCGGGCATGTCTTCGCGAAGACTTTGCCGGATCACAACCGGAACGTCGCCAAGTGGCGCGAGGTGCAGCGTCGGCAGTCGGGTGGTGCGGGCAACGGGGACACGCCGCAGGATTAGCGGTCCCCTGTTCCCGAACGGAAAGCCCGTTGGTCAGGCGGCGTTCGACGCCACCACGTCCAGGGCGACGACACCGCCCAGAGCGCCGTAGCTCTTGCGGGCGGCCCGCATCTTCTCCAGCGATTCCATGAGGCTTTCCTCGGCGAAACCAGGGGCGAGCTGCGCCACTTCCTGTTCCGTCAAGGCGATGAAGGCGTCTAAAAGGCGCGCGTGGATGCGGCACGCCTGGCGGACTTCATCGGCGACCATCGGTGCTGGCATGGTAGGCTCCCAATCACGGAATAAAGAGAAACACGGTCCGTCCGTGCGTGGGAATTCTGTCGGGTTGTGGTTAATAGAGCATTAAATGCAATTCATCTTCCGGGCAGGAAGAAGAGTTACCACTTCAGACGAAAACGTCAAAAATTGGACGATTTCGATTTTGGTATGTGACAGAGATAAGCCGGCATTTGTGACTTTCGAATATTCGTCTTTGATCGATCCGACGGTCCCTTGCCCGATGTGGGCGAGGGACCGTCGGGAAGTCATCGCCGAATGTCCTTGTCCAGATTCAGCTCGGCCTTGGCGCCCTGGATGCGTGCCCGGTAGACCAGCATGGCCTCCATGACTCGTTGGACGTAGTTGCGGGTCTCGTAGATCGGAATCAGTTCCAGCCAGTCCACGGCGTCGATGGCTTCGCCGCGCGGGTCGCCGTAGGTGTCGATCCATTGACGCACGCGGGTCGGGCCGGCGTTGTAGGCGGCGATGGCCATGATGTAGGAGCCGTTGAAGCGGTCGATCATGTCCGCCAGATAGGTCGAGCCGAGCCGCACATTGTAGTCCGGGTCGCTGATCAGCTTGGCGGTGTCGTGCTTGACCCCCAGCTTGCCGGCGACCAGCTGCGCCGTTCCGGGCATGAGCTGCATCAGGCCGCGCGCCCCGGCCGACGACACCACGCGGGTGTTGAAGGTGCTCTCCTGCCGGATGATGGCGTGCACCAGGGCGATTTCCGGAGCGGACGGCCGGCTCTCGATCATCGGGTAGCCGGCTTCGACCAGGAACACGTCGTTCTGCGCGGCGTCCTTCGCGGCGGCGACGGCGAGGTCGCGGCGCCCGACCTCGCGGGCCAGCTTGGCCGCCAGCACGTAATCCGCCGGCTCCTTGGCGTCGAGGCTGATGCGGCGCAGGAAGGCGGTCACCCGCTCGTCGGTGTTGCCCTCGATCTCGGCCAGCAGCTTGGTCACGCGCACCACCTCCCGCCGCTCGAAGGCGGTGGCGTCGGCATTGGACACGCGCGGTTCGGCGGGCAGGGTGATGCGTCCGTTCCCGGCGTGGCGGGCGGCGAGCTGGCCGTAGAAGGTCGTCCCATACTGGGCGGCCTTGGCGTACCAGTCCTTGGCCTGCGCCGTCTGGCCCAGCGCCTCCGCCGCGCGCCCGCACCAATAGGCGCCGCGCGCCTTGCTGATCGGCGCGCCGACCGAGCGGTAGAGCTTGTGGAAGTGGTTGAAGGCGCTCGACGGATCGTCGAGGAAGCGCAGCGCCAGGAAGCCGGCGAGGAACTCCGCCTCCGCAGCACCGCTGCCCTCGGTCTGCCCATGCGCCGTGACCAGCCGGTAGGCGAGGTTGTGGTCGCCGTTCACCATGGCGCGGCGAGCCAGGATGTGGCGCTCGGTCCACCAGGCCTGCGGACGGCCCATGTCCTTGGGCGCCTGGGCGATGATCTCCAGCGCCCCCGCGTCGTCGCCCTTGCGGCGGCGGTAGCGGGCGCGGTCGAACAGCAGGCCGGGGTCGTTGCGCAGGGAGGCGGGGACACGGGCGAGGGCCGCGTCGGCGTTCTTGGCGTCGCCGTCCAGCGCGATCCGCGCCTCGATCAGCAGGTCGTAGGCTTCGTCGAAGAAGGGCAGCATGCGGCGCACCGCGGCTTCCTGCCGCTCCCACAGCAGGCGGTCGATGCGCGCCTTGTGCTCCTGCGGACGCAGGTGGGAGCGGTAGCGGGCAAGGAACTGCTCCTCGTCCGCGGAGGTGAAGTTCGCCTCCACCCAGCGGTCGCGCACCATCCGCACCGCCCGCTCGGCGTTGCCGGTCGCCAGCAGGGTGTCGGCGTGGCGCATGAAGCCTTCGTTGGACAGGGGCGGGTACTGCTTGAACCAAGCGAGCACCCGGTCCTCGTCCAGGTCGATGGGCATCGCTTTTTCCGCCTGACGGCGAAGCTGCGCCTGGTTGGGCCAGTCGCCGTTCTCGCGGATGAAGGCGGCGATCTCGTCGAAGCTGCCGCCGCCGGGAGTCGCCAGGGCCATCCAGCGGATCACCTTGGCCGGCAGCTTGTTGGACGCCTGGGCGGCGAGGCGCAGCGCCTCGTCGTGCCGGTCGTTGTCGGCGGCCTTGAAGGCCTGCCGATAGACGGCGAGGTCCTGCGCCGTCAGGCTGGCCGCCCCGGCGGGCTGGGCCAGCACGATCAGCCCCAGCAGGGCGGCGGCAATGGCGGAATGGGTGGCGGAACGGGTGGCATGTCGGATGATCATCCGGGCGCTCTTGCTCGGGGGAACGGGTGCGGCTAAGGTGCGCGACACTTTTCTTGAAGTCCGTCGGAGGTGGCAGGCATGTTGTACGGTTCCATCGTCGCTCTTTTGACCCCGTTTAAAAACGGGAAAGTGGACGAGGCCGCCTTCCAGTCCTTCGTCGAGTGGCAGGTTGCGCAGGGCACCCACGGTCTCGTTCCGTGCGGCACCACGGGCGAGTCGCCCACCCTCTCCCACGAGGAGCACAACCGGGTCGTCGAGCTGTGCATCGAGGCCGCGGGCGGGAAGGTTCCGGTCGTCGCCGGCACCGGATCGAACTCCACCGAGGAGGCGATCTCGCTGACCCAGCACGCCAAGAAGGCCGGCGCCACCGCGGCGCTGGTCGTCACGCCCTATTACAACAAGCCGACGCAAGAAGGTCTGTACCAGCATTTCAAAGCGATCCATGACGCGGCGGATTTGCCGATCGTTATCTACAACATTCCCGGCCGCAGTGTCGTGGATATGTCGGTGGCAACGATGGCCCGCCTCGCCAAGCTGCCGAACATCATCGGCGTGAAGGACGCCACGGCGGATCTGGCCCGCCCGGTCCGCCTGCTGCAGGAGGTCGGTCCCGACTTCATCCAGCTCTCGGGCGAGGACGCGACGGCGCTGGCCTTCAACGCGCAGGGCGGCGTCGGCTGCATCTCGGTGACGGCGAACATCGCGCCGGCCCAGTGCGCCGCGATGCAGGACGCCTGGCGGAAGGGCGATCTCGCCACCGCCTACACGTACCGCGACCTGCTGACCCCGCTGCACGATTCCATGTTCGTGGAGACGAGCCCGGCCCCGGTGAAATACGCCGCCAGCCTGCTCGGCAAGTCCTCGGACGAGGTTCGCCTGCCGCTGGTCGCCGCGTCGGAGAGCACGCGGACCACGGTCCGCGACGCGATGAAGAAGGCCGGGCTGCTGTCCTAAGGGACGGCAGCACCCCGCCCCAGGGAAGGAGGATCCGTGGCCGCCCGCGAGCCCGAACCAAGGCGCATCGCGGCACAGAACCGCCGCGCACGCTTCGACTATTTCATCGAAGACACCATGGAGGCCGGTCTGATCCTGACCGGCACCGAGGTGAAGTCGTTGCGCGGCGGCCGTGCCAGCATCAACGAGGCGTACGCCGGCCTCAAGAACGGGGAGCTGTACCTGTTCAACGCCTACATCCCGGAATACGGGCAGGCGGGACGCTGGCTTCAGCACGAGACCAAGCGGCCGCGCAAGCTGCTGGTGCACCGCCGCGAGCTGAGCAAGCTCATGGGCGCCATCAAGCAGAAGGGGATCACGCTGATCCCCATGTCCGTCTATTTCAACGACCGCGGCATCGCCAAGGTCGAAGTGGGCTTGGCCGCCGGCAAGAAGAAGCACGACAAGCGCGAGTCCGAGAAGGAACGGACGTGGCAGCGCGACAAGGCGCGCCTGATGCGCGACCGGGGATAAAAGGAAGAAACCTGTGAGCCGACTGTCCAACCGCGCGACCGACCGCGATTCCACCGTGGCCGGCGTCGCCGCGGAGGCCCTGGCCGAGCGCCGCCCGCAGGGCCGCATCCTGGTGGCCGGCGACACCGACGGCGCCATGGAAGAGGCCCTGGCCGAGGGCGGGGCGGAGGTCGTCTCCTGGCACCGGCTGGCGCTGGACGGCAAGCCGGCCACGCCCTGGCCGGCGGATGGTGCCTTCGACGGTGCGGTCCTGCGCCTGCCGCGCGGCTGGGCCGCCTTCGAGATGGCGCTGCACGCCCTGGCCGCCCGCCTGCCGGCGGGGGCGCCGCTGTGGATCGCCGGCAGCAACGACGAGGGCATCACCTCCGCGCCGAAGCGGTTCGACGGGCTGGCGGAAGGCGTGGAGACGCTGACCATCAAGCGCCGCGCGCGCCTGCTGGAAACCCGCCGGACCAACGATTCGGCCAGGGGCAATCTGGAGGATTGGCGGGAGACCGTCGCTCTGCCGCTGCCGGGGCGTGACGGGGCGCTCGATCTGGTGTCCTACCCCGGCCTGTTCGCCCATGGCCGTCTCGACACCGGCACGGAATGCCTCCTCCAGGTCCTGCCGGAGATCGCGGCGGGCACCGCCGTTCTGGATTTCGGCTGCGGCGCCGGGGTGATCGCTCGGGCGGTGCGGGAAAGCACGCCGGACGCCCGGCTGACCCTGCTGGACATCGACGCGGTGGCCCTGCACGCCGCCCGCCAGAATGTGCCGGACGCCGAATGCGTGCTGAGCGATGGGCTGGCCGGGCTCGGCGCGCGGGAACGTTTCGGGCTGATCGTCTCGAACCCGCCGCTTCACCGCGGCAAGGACGAGGATTTCGGGATGCTGGAGGCGCTGGTCGCCGGCACCAAACAGTATCTGAAGCTGCGCGGCTCGCTGGTCGCGGTGACCCAGAGGACGGCGGGGGTGGGCAAGCTGTTCAAGACGGCCTTCGGCCACGCCGACCTGCTGCTGGAAACGCCGCAGTTCCAGGTGTGGAAGGGCACGCCGAAGTAATCAGCGACCATCGCCACGCAGGTCCGACGGGTTCGCGCCCGTGACGGCCCGAACCCGTCGGGCGAAGTGGGAGCGGGAGGTGTAGCCAACCGCCTCCGCGGCTTCCTGCACGGACAGGCCGTCGCTTTCCAGCAACCGACGGGCGTGAGCGACACGCTCCTCCGTCAGGATGCGCCGTACGGAGGCGTCTTCATCGGCAAGGCGTCGGCGCAAGGTCCCCGTGCTGAGCCCCATCTCGACAGCGACGCTCCTGGCTGTCCAAGGCTGGTCGGGATAGGCGCGGACCAATTGGCGGACCGCGTCGGCCGTGCCACCGGGCATTCCGTGCCCGAGCCACCACACACAGTCGTCCAGAAGGGCCAGCAGGACTTCCATGCAGCGGTGCTCGACGAGGCGTGGGCTGAGCGTGGCACCCACGGCCAAGCCGGCGGCGGCATGCTCCACCGCGCTGGCCAAGGCGGGCGTCAGGGCCACGCGGAAGTCGCGCGGATGCTGCCGGGTTCCGACCCGTGCGGTGGGATGGGCGTCGAGAAGCCGCCGGACCATGTCCCCCGGAAATTCCAGGATCAGGGCGCGGTAATGCCCGGTCGCCTCGCTCGGGGCGTTCACCACCGTGCCGATCCAGCCGGGCGGCAGCAGCATCGCCGAACCCTTCGAAAAATGGTGGGTGCCGCGGGTGTCGATGACCTCCTTGGCTCCGTCGATCACCACGATCAAGGCCGTGCGTTCTATGCGGACGTCCGTGATGCGTTCGCGGTTGCGGGCCACGAACGCCCACAATTCGGGACGGTGCGGGCGATCGCCGGAGCCCGGTCGGAGGTCGCGGGCGGCGTAGCGGGACAATGCGGGAAGGAGGTCCGGTGTCATGGCGGCGTCCAGTCTAGGAGGCGCCGGGACGCGCGGGCAAGGTCCGCTGCGCCCCATCGGCACGCTCATCGACCGTATCGCGCGGTCAGCGTGGCCTTTTCCAGGCGGTTCGCGTTCAGTAGAAAGCCGACCATGGCGCCCGACGCGTTCGCGTCGAGCGGAAGGCTGTCCGTTTTCAATGCGTGGACGGTGAAGACGTAGCGGTGTGGTGTGTCGCCGACCGGCGGACAGGCACCGCCGTAGCCCGGCGTGCCGAAGTCGGTGCGGCTTTGCAACGCTCCGGCCGGAAGCAATCCCGTGTCCGGATTTCCAGCCCCGGCCGAAAGCCGCAGGGTGGCGGCGGGAAGGTTAAAGACGATCCAATGCCACCAGCCGCTGCCTGTCGGCGCATCGGGGTCGTAGGCGGTGACCGCGAAGCTGCGCGTGCCGGCCGGTGCGTCCTTCCAGGCCAACGCTGGCGAGAGATTTTCCCCTGTGCAGCCGAAGCCGGCGAAGACATGCCGCTCGCCCAGAGGCGCCCCGTCCTTGATGTCGGGGCTGGTCAGCTCAAAAGCGGTGGCCGGGGCGGCGCCCATGGCAAGGATGGAGGCGAGCAGGAGAGCGGAACGATTGTGCATGGGGAAACTCCATCGGTCGGCGATGGCCACATGCTACAAAAAGCGTCCGCACACCCGTGCGCCCGAACGGCTCAAAGACGAGCCCGAACGGCTCAGCCCTCCTGCAGCCGCCGCGCCGCATCGACGGCGCCGTAGGTCAGGATGGCGTCGCAGCCGGCGCGCTTGAAGCCGGTCAGGGTCTCCAGCAGCGCCTTGTCGTAATCAAGCCAGCCGTTCTGCGCGGCGGCGCGCAGCATCGCGTATTCGCCGGAGACGTGATAGGCGAAGGTCGGAACCGCGAAGGTGTCCTTTACCCGGCGGATGACGTCCAGATAGGGCAGGCCGGGCTTCACCATCACCATGTCCGCACCCTCCTGAAGGTCGAGGGCGACCTCGTGCAGGGCCTCGTCGGTGTTGGCGGGGTTCATCTGGTAGGTCTTCTTGTCGCCCTTCAGGAAGCCGCCGGAATTCACCGCGTCGCGGAACGGGCCGTAGAAGGCCGAGGCGTATTTGGCGGCGTAGGAGCACAGCCGCACCAGCTCATGCCCATGGCTGTCCAGCCGGTCGCGGATCAGGCCGATGCGCCCGTCCATCATGTCCGACGGGGCAACGATGTCCACGCCGGCGTCGGCCTGCGACAGCGCCTGCCGGGCCAGCACCTCGACCGTCTCGTCGTTCTGGATGTAGCCGTCGCGCATCAGCCCGTCGTGGCCGTGGGTGGTGTAGGGGTCCAGCGCCACATCGCCCAGGATGCCGACGTGCGGCACCGCGGCCTTCAGCGCGCGGATGGCGCGGTTCATCAGGTTGTCGGGGCGGTAGGCCTCCGCCGCGTCCTCCGACTTGCCCTCGGCGCCGACCACCGGGAACAGGGCGACGCAGGGGATGCCGAGGTCGCCGGCCGCGGCCACCGCCTCGGTCAGCAGGTCGATGGTCAGCCGCTCCACGCCGGGCATGGAGGCCACGGGCACCCGCTGGTTCTGCCCCTCGATGACGAAGACCGGCCAGATCAGGTCGTCCACGGTCAGGCGGTTCTCGGCGACGAGGCGGCGGGTCCAGGCGTCGGCGCGGTTGCGGCGCAGCCGGGTGCGCGGGAAGGACGCCGGGGACCGGAAATGCGAAGCGGACATGCGGGGGACCTGATGTGCTCTTAAAACTTGCGGCGCGATCCTACGCCGCATGGCCGCCGCGACTCAAGCCGCACCGCTCACAGGTCTGAATCCCGAGTCCTGCATCTCCATGACCCAGCGGTGCCCGTCCTTGCGCCATTGCGAGACGAGCCCGCCGGTGAAGGCCGCTCCTTCCCAGGACCGCACCTCGAAGGTGACGCGCGGCGGCTCGATGGCGATGAGGTTGTAGGCGTTGGCCTCGTTGCGCAGCCGCGTGGAGGTCGCGGTGGAGGCCTGGGCGACCAGGATGGAGCGGGCAACCTGGGTGTGGTGGGTCATGATGTCGCCGGAATAGGCACGGTGCAGGTGCCCGGCCAGCAGCAGGTCCACCCCGCAGCTTTCCAGCGCCGGCAGGGCCAGCTTGTGCCGCCCGACCAGCTTCGTCTTCGGCGCGTCGGGCGGCGGCAGGAAGGGGTGGTGGGTGAACAGCACCTTGAAGACGGTGTCCGGCACCTCGCAGAAGACCTCGCGCACGCGCTTGATCTGGGCCTTGTTCATGCGCCCTTCGGAAAAATCCGTGATGACGGAGCGCGCCGTGTTGATCCCCAGAACGGCGATTTCCGAATCGATGTGGAAAGGGCTGAGGTCGGTGGTGATGTAGCGCTTGTAGTTGCCGAACGGGTCGAGGAAGCGGCGCACCACATTGTAGACCGGGATGTCGTGATTGCCCGGCACGACCAGGTAGGGGAAGGGCAGCTTTTCCAGGAAGGCCCGCGCCTCCAGGAAATGGCGGGCCTTGGCGCGCTGGACCAGATCGCCGGAGATGACGATCAGGTCGGGCTGCGCCGCCGTCAGGTCGGCCAGCAGGCCGTCGACCACCAGCGGGTCGATCCGCCCGAAATGCAGGTCCGAGATATGGGCGAGCTTCTTCACGACACCTCCCCGGCAGTCATTCCCGTCACGCGCCGTCCCCTTCGGGGACCGCCTTGGGCAGCAGGATCTTCAGCGCCTTGTGACGGATGCGGTAGTTCAGCGGCGGCTCCATCTGCAGGATTTCACCATCGTTGACCATCTTCAGCCGCCGCCGCCGGCTGTGCACCGTCAGTTGCGTGGCCGTCAGCGTCTCCAACTCCTCATCCTGCTGCCAGGTTCCGAGCACGGTGCGCCCCATCAGCCGCAGCAGGCCCCAAGGGTCGCGCTGCCGCGCCACATAGACGCCGAGCTTGCCGGAATCGAGCCGGTCGCGGCGCAGGAGCATGCTGCCCGCCGTGCCGTCGAAGGGGTTGTTGGAGACCACCAGAATCGGGGTGCGTACGCGGCGTGGCCCGTCGCCCCAGTCGATCCGCACGTCCAGCAGGGGCAGGCGGCGGATGGTGCGGACCATGGCGAGCGCCATCGCCGGCCATTTCAGCAAGCGGTGCCGCTTGCGCTTCTCCTCGCGCTCCTGCACCACCTGCGGGTAGAAGCCGAGGACCGAGCTGTTCAGGTAGACCTCGCCGTTCACCTCCGCCACGTCGATGCTGCTCACCTCGCCGGCGGCCAGGGCCTCGTAAGCCTCGTCGAGGTCCAGCGGCGTCTTCAGGTCGCGCGCCAGCAGATTCATGGTGCCGAGCGGCAGGATGCCCAGGATCTTGCCGGTGGGCAGGATCATGTTGACCGCGGTGTGGATGGTCCCGTCGCCGCCGCCGACGATGACCAGTTCCGCGTCGGAGTCGATGGCCTTGCGGATTTCCGACGCGCAATCGGCCGGCTCCACCGCGGTCAGCGACACCTCCGCCCCGTGCCGCTCGAAGGCGCTGCGGATCGCCGCCACCGTGCCGTCGATCGGCTGTCCGGCCAGCGTCCCCGCGGACCGGTTGAGGATGATGGCCGTCTTGCGGCCCGGCCCCTCCTGACGTGACGCTTGCGCTGCTGAGGCTGCCATCATGGAACTGTCCCGCTCATGACTGTGGGTGCGGCAACGGCTGAGGCCGGGGCGGTGTTCCGCGACGCTGCGCTGCGAAACCGCGGTTTGACACGCCGCCCGCCACCCGTATCATCGCCCGAAACCGATCAATTCGCCCCACAAACGAACAAATGGAAACGACCGGAACCATGAGCGACCCCGCCGAGACTCAGTTCGCCGAGATCCAGTTCGAACGCCGCGGCTCCATCGGGCTGGTGACGCTGAACCGCCCGAAGGCGCTGAACGCCCTGACGCTGGGCATGATTCGCCTGTTCGATCCGCAGCTGCGTGCGTGGATCGCCGATCCCGAGGTCAAGGCCATCGTCGTGCAGGGCGCGGGGGAAAAGGCCTTCTGCGCCGGCGGCGACGTGGTGAACCTGTACGAGACGGGCAAGGCCGCCAAGGCGGGGCAGGACGACGGCGCGTCCATCCGCGCCTTCTTCAGCGAGGAGTATGTCCTCAACCGCCTGATCCACACCTGCCCGAAGCCCTATGTCGCGCTGATCGACGGCATCAGCATGGGCGGCGGCGTCGGCCTGTCGGTGCACGGCTCCCACCGGATCGTGACCGAGCGGACGATGTTCGCCATGCCGGAGACGGGAATCGGGCTCTATCCGGACGTCGGCGGCACCTATTTCCTGCCGCGCCTGCCCGGACAGGTCGGCATCTGGCTGGGCCTGACCGGCGACCGTCTGAAGGCGGCCGACATGATCGAGGTCGGCGCCGCCGACGCCTTCGTGCCCAGCGCCAGGCTGGAGTCCCTGATCGCCGAGCTGGCCGATGGCGTGCCGGCCGACGAGGCGGTTGCCCGCCATCGCGAGGAAGCCGGCGAACCGCCGGTCGCCGCCAACCGCGCGGCCATCGACCGCTGCTACGCCCACAATGCGGTGGAGGCCATCGTCGCCGCCCTGGAGGCCGAGGGCACGGAGTGGGCCGCCGGCCAGCTCGCCACGCTGAAGCGAGTGTCGCCGACCAGCCTGAAGGTCACGCTGGAGGCGCTGCGCCGCGGCGCCAAGCTGGACTTCGACGGCTGCATGATCCAGGAGCTTCGCCTCAGCCTCGCCTTCCTCGCCCGCCATGATGTCTACGAGGGCATCCGCGCGGCGCTGGTCGACAAGGACCGGAATCCCCGCTGGTCGCCGGCCACTCTCGCCGACGTGACGGCTGAAGAGGTCGCCGGTTACTTCGCCGAACCCGTTGGCGGGGATTTGCACTTTACCGAATGAAGAGGCCCGCTCCCCTTTATTGCACTCTGAACGTGCACGGATGCAGGCACATTCCGCGCGTTTCTGCGTTAGTATCGGGGAAATCCTTGCGGGACTTGTCTCAAACCTGACCGTTGTTGGTGCCTGACGGTTGTTGTCGGGGGTCGGATGGGACGGGTCGGCTTGCCGCCCGGTTCGCCGGGCGGGAACGCCGCCGGGGTGCCTGGATTCCTGGCATCTCCTGGCACGCGACGGGGCTTGGCGCGGCAGGACGGGGATATTCCGCAGGGCCAGGCTGTTCTACAACCCGGCCTGTGCTTTTGGGGCATTATTGAGGTGATTGCCGGACAATGATCGGTTAATCTCCCCTTAAGGACCCCGGAAAGGCCACAGGTCGGCCCATGTCCGGTACGAGCCAAAGGAGACCGCGGTGCGCAAACCCTATTATGAAAGCATCCTCTTGATCGAACGGCTTCACCGCCACTTTCTCGAGGTGCTGAAGACCGAGCTTGACCGGCTCGGTATCCAGGACATCAACAACGTCCAGAGCCTGATCCTCTACAACATCGGCGAAGACGAGATGACCGTCGGTGAGCTGACGGCGCGCGGCTACTATCTCGGCTCCAACGTGTCCTACAACGTGAAGAAGATGGTCGAGAACGGCTATCTCGGGCAGGAGCGCTCGCCGCACGACCGCCGGTCGGTGCGCGTCCGCCTGTCGGAGAAGGGCCTCGATCTCCGCGAGAAGATCAGCCGCATGTTCGAGCGCCACCTGACGGCGCTGGAAAAGGCCGGCTTCAGCGACGAGGAGCTGGTCAAGGCGAACGAGACCCTGCGCAAGCTCGAACGCTTCTGGTCCGCATCGCTCGACTACAGCGGCTTTCCGCTGACCTCGGCGGCCTGATCCGCGGCCGCCTGAGTCGTATCGGTACCGCGGTTTCCGGCTCCTGCGTCGAAAGAGAAAGGCACGCCTCCCGGCTTTTGAACCGGGGGCGTGCCGCGAGTCGGTGTGCGGCCCTGCGTGGCCGCTTTTTTCATGCCCGCGTTCCGGCCTTCCACAGGCCCTTTTTGCCTGCGGCTCTGCCGTCCGGCCGTGCTTTGTCACGCCTTCGATGCTTCCGGATGGACGGGATTAAGTTCTTTCCGTAAGCTGTACGTGTGACAGATTGCTGATAACCTGAACCAAACAACAGGCGGTCTCGCGGAAGGCTGCTGAAAACAGGGAATGGGGAGGATATGGCAAGTGACGTCATTCTGGAAACGCGCGGACTGACCAAGGAATTCCGGGGCTTCGTCGCCGTCCGCGATGTCAGCCTGCGGGTGAAACGGGGGTCCATCCATGCGCTGATCGGTCCCAACGGGGCCGGAAAAACGACCGTTTTCAATCTGCTCACCAAGTTCCTTCAGCCCAGCAACGGAAACATCCTGTTCAACGGGCGCGACATCACCGCGGTGAAGCCGGCGGACGTGGCGCGCCTGGGCATCATCCGCTCCTTTCAGATTTCCGCGGTGTTCCCGCATCTGACGGTGCTGGAGAATGTGCGCGTCGGCCTGCAACGGCCGCTCGGCAACTCCTTCCAGTTCTGGAAATCGGAATCGGTGCTCGACCGGCTGAACGGGCGGGCGATGGAACTGCTGGAGGATGTCGGGCTGGCCGGCTACGCCCACCGGCCGGCGGCGGAGCTTCCCTATGGCCGCAAGCGGGCGCTGGAGATCGCCACGACGCTGGCCCTGGAACCGGAAATGCTGCTGCTGGACGAGCCGATGGCCGGCATGGGGCACGAGGACATCGACCGCATCGCGGCGCTGATCAAACGGGTCTCGGCCAACCGCACGATCCTGATGGTGGAGCACAACCTGTCCGTGGTCTCCAACCTGTCGGACTGGATCACCGTCCTGGCCCGCGGCGAGGTGCTGGCCGAGGGGCCCTACGCCGAGGTGTCACGCCACCCGAAGGTCCGGGAAGCCTACATGGGGAGCGGTCATGCCTGACGGCGCAACGGTGAAGACCGCGATGCTGGAGGTTTCCGATCTCCAGGCCTTCTACGGCGAAAGCCACGTCCTGCACGGGGTGACCCTGGAGGTCCGCCAGGGCGAGGTGGTGACGCTGCTGGGCCGCAACGGCGCCGGCAAGACGACCACCATGCGTTCCATCATGGGCATCGTCGGCAAGCGCACCGGCTCCATCCGATTCCAGGGTCAGGAGCTGATCGGCATGGCGCCGCACAAGATCCCCCGCCTCGGCATCGGCTATGTCCCGGAGGAGCGCGGGATTTTCGCCTCGCTCAACGTCGACGAGAACCTGACCCTGCCGCCCGTCGTGAAGAACGGCGGCATGACGGTCCAGCAGATCCACGAGCTGTTCCCCAACCTTCAGGGCCGGGGTTCGACCCAGGGCACGCGCCTGTCGGGCGGCGAGCAGCAGATGCTGGCCATCGCGCGCATCCTGCGCACCGGCGCCACCATGATCCTTCTCGACGAGCCGACGGAGGGTCTGGCTCCGGTGATCATCGAGCAGATCGGGGTAGCCGTCCGCAAATTGAAGCAGCGCGGCTTCACCGTCCTGCTGGTGGAGCAGAACTTCCGCTTCGCCGCCACCATCGCCGACCGCCATTACATGATGGAGGAAGGTCACGTGGTGGACATGATCCCGAATAACCAGCTCGCCGCCAACATGGAGAAGCTGCACACGTACCTGGGTGTCTGAATCAACAAGCAGAAACGTTCGAATTCGAACCGGGAGGAATGGAATGATTGCACGTCTGCTTGCCGGAGCGGCGCTCGCCGCGCTGGCCGTCGGTTCTGCGCAGGCCCAGCAGGGCAAGGTTTCGGGCGACGTCGTAAAGATCGGCGTCCTCAACGACCGCTCCGGCCTCTACGCCGACCTCGGCGGCGAGGGCTCGGCGGTCGCCGTCCGCATGGCGGTCGAGGAGGTGGGCGGCAAGATCCTGGGCAAGCCCATCGAGGTCGTCGCGGCCGACCACCAGAACAAACCGGACATCGGCTCAAACCTGTCCCGCGAATGGATCGACCGCGACGGGGTGGACGTCATCGTCGACGTGCCGAACTCCGGCGTCGCTCTGGCGGTGCAGGAGGTGACGCGCGAGAAGAAGAAGATTTTCCTGATGCAGGGGCCGGCGACCTCGCGCCTGACCGGCGACGCCTGCTCGCCCACCGGCTTCCACTGGGCCTACGACACCCGCGCGCTGGCCGTCGGCACCGGTCAGGCCATCGTGAAGGAGGGCGGCAAAAGCTGGTTCTTCCTGACCGCCGACTACGCCTTCGGCCACCAGCTTGAAACCGACACGGCGGCGCAGGTGAAGAAGGCCGGCGGCACGGTCGTGGGCGCGGTGCGCGCGCCGCTGAACACGGCGGACTTCTCCTCCTTCCTGCTGCAGGCGCAGTCGTCGGGCGCGCAGGTCATCGGCCTCGCCAACGCCGGCGGCGACACCATCACCTCGATCAAGCAGGCGTCGGAGTTCGGCCTGACGCAGAGCGGGCAGCAGAAGCTGGCCGGGCTGCTGATCTTCCTCTCGGACGTGCACGCTCTGGGGCTCCAGGTCGCCCAGGACCTCGTCCTGACCACCGGCTTCTACTGGGACATGGACGACGAGAAGCGCGCCTGGTCGGAGAAGTACAAGGCGAAGACCGGCAAGATGCCGACCATGGTGCAGGCCGGCAGCTACTCCTCGGTGAAGCACTACCTGAAGGCCATTGAGGCGGCGGGGACCGACGACGGGCCGACCGTCTCCGCCAAGATGAAGGAGATGCCGGTCAACGACATGTTCGCCAAGAACGGCAAGATCCTGCCGAACGGGCGCATGGTCCACGACATGTATCTGGCCCGCGTGAAGAAGCCCAGCGAGTCCAAGGGGCCGTGGGATTATTACGAGATCATCCGCACCATCCCCGGTGACGAAGCCTTCGCCACCATGGCGGAAAGCGGCTGCAAGCTGCCGGGCTGATCCCCGCCCGCCCCGGCGTTCCGTCCGTCGCCGCGTGCGGGGACGGGCGCCGGGGCGGTCACCCGCCGCGCAGAACGGCCGGAGGCGAACCACCATGTCCACCATCTTCGGCATCCCGCCGCAGGCTCTGTTCGGGCAGCTTCTGCTGGGGCTGATCAACGGGTCCTTCTACGCGCTGCTCAGCCTCGGGCTGGCGGTCATCTTCGGCATGCTCAACGTCATCAACTTCGCCCACGGCGCGCTCTACATGCTGGGGGCCTTCGTGGCGTGGCTGCTGCTGACCACGGCGGGGATCGGCTATTGGTGGGCGCTGCTGCTGGCGCCGCTGGTCGTCGGCGCCTTCGGCGTCCTTCTGGAGAAGACGCTGCTCAGCCGCCTCTACAAGCTCGACCATCTCTACGGGCTGCTGCTGACCTTTGGTCTCGCGCTGATCGTGGAGGGGGTGTTCCGCCATTTCTACGGCGTGTCGGGCCAGCCCTATCCCATTCCCGACCTGCTGCGCGGCGGGCAGAATCTCGGCTTCATGTTCCTGCCCAACTACCGCGGCTGGGTCGTCGTCGCCTCGCTGGTCGTCTGTCTCGCTACTTGGTACGCCATCGAGCGGACGAAGCTCGGCGCCTACCTGCGCGCCGCCACCGAGAATCCGGTTCTGGTCCAGGCCTTCGGCATCAATGTGCCGCTGATGATCACGGCCACCTATGGGTTCGGCGTGGCGCTGGCCGGGCTGGCCGGCGTGCTGGCCGCCCCGATCTATCAGGTGTCGCCGCTGATGGGCTCCAACCTGATCATCGTCGTCTTCGCCGTGGTGGTGATCGGCGGCATGGGGTCGATTCTGGGGGCGGTGCTGACCGGATACGGCCTGGGGCTGTTGGAAGGTTTGACGAAGGTGTTCTATCCGGAGGCGTCCAACATCGTCGTCTTCGTCATCATGGCCGTGGTGCTGCTGATCAAGCCCGCCGGCCTGTTCGGGCGGGAGAGGTGACCCATGGCGACCGAGATCCACGCCGTCCGCCGCGACACCGCGGCTCCCGCCACCGGCAGACCGGCCATGCCGGGCCTGCTGGCGCTCGCCGTGCTGCTGCTGGTCCTGATCGCGGCGCCGTATGTGCTGTATCCCGTCTTCGTGATGAAGGTGCTGTGCTTCGCGCTGTTCGCCTGCGCCTTCAACCTGCTGATCGGCTTTGCCGGCCTGCTCAGCTTCGGGCATGCCGCCTTCTTCGGCGGGGCCGCCTACATCACCGCCCACACGGTGAAGGTCTGGGGCTTGCCGCCGGAACTCGGCATCCTGCTGGGAATGGCCTTTTCCGCGACGCTCGGGCTGGCCTTCGGGGCGCTGGCGATCCGGCGGCAGGGCATCTACTTCGCCATGATCACGCTGGCGCTGTCGCAGATGGTCTTCTTCATGGCGCTCCAGTTCAAGTTCACGGGCGGCGAGGACGGCATCCAGGCGGTGCCGCGCGGGCATCTGTTCGGCGTGATCGACCTCAGCCAGCCGATGGCGATGTACTACACGGTGCTGGCGGTCTTCCTGTTCGGCTTTCTGGTGATCTGGCGCACCGTCCATTCGCCCTTCGGGCAGGTCCTCAAGGCGATCCGCGAGAACGAGCCGCGTGCCATCTCGCTCGGCTACCGCACCGACCATTACAAGCTGATGGCCTTCGTCCTGTCCGCCACGCTAGCCGGTCTGGCGGGGGGGACCAAGGCCATCGTCTTCCAGCTCGCCACCCTGACCGACGTGCAGTGGCAGATGTCCGGTGCGGTGGTGCTGATGACCCTGCTCGGCGGCATCGGAACGCTGTTCGGTCCGGTGGTCGGGGCGGCGCTGGTGGTGACGCTGGAGAATTATCTGGCGGCGAGCAACCTGCCGGTGCCGGTGGTGATCGGCGTGATCTTCGTCGCCTGCGTGCTGCTGTTCCGCCGCGGCATCGTCGGAGAGATCGCTGCCCGGTTCGGCGGAAAACGCCCGTGAGCCAGGAGAGGATTGCAATTATTCATTTTGGAGCACTGAATGGTTGAGACCATCCATCCCTTTTACGAGGATCATCGCAGCGCGATGGAGGCCGCCATGTGCCATCGCCTTGATCTTGCCGAAGCGATGTTGGGCGAGCACGTTCCCCCATCCAGCGTTGATGGAATCAAGCGGGAGGTGATGGACGAGTTCGCCATCGTGCTCACGCAAATGCCCTACGTCGGCGGTGCGGACAGTCGCATGAGCGACTTCTTCATGCGGCTCCTGGGCTTCATGGCCATCAGCCGGGTGCTCCGGCGGCACGGCGTGCCGTTGTCCGTGATCGGCGACATCGAGCGGGACACCTACAAGGCCCAATTGCTCACCGTGCCCGAAGCGGAGCGTCTCGCCTCGGGGCGTCAATTCATGTCACCAGAGAATCAGGCGTTTCTGCGTGAGCAGGCGGCGAAAAGCCATCAGGAGCAGTTTCCCGAGGATTTCGTCTACGACTTCGTCGAGCCGGGTCCAGGGGACGATTTCGAGTTCGGCATCAACTACAAAGCCTGCGGCTTCTGCAAATTCGCGGCCCGCCATGGCGACAAGGACATTCTGCCGAACATCTGCGGTCTCGATTTCGACGCCTACGCGACACGCGGCATCCATCTGGAACGAACGCAAACCCTGGCCGGTGGCGCCAGCCACTGCGACTTCCGCTTCTCGCGGCTCCGGTCGGCCTGAGCGCCGGTTTCCGGAGGGGGCGGTCGCCGTCGCCCCCTCCGGGAACGGAATTCAAAGCCGCAGCGCCTCCTCCGCCGGCTGGTAACCCAGCTCCTGCGCGTCGGCGACCGCTTTGCAGGTGACGGCGCCGGCGTGGATGTTCAGCCCGGCCCGCAGATGCGGGTCGCGCGCCAGCGCCGCGCGGTACCCGCGGTCGGCGAGCGCCAGCGTGAAGGGCAGGGTGGCGTTGTTCAGCGCGAAGGTCGAGGTGCGCGCGACCGCCCCCGGCATGTTGGCGACGCAATAATGGACCACCCCGTCCACCAGATAGGTCGGCTCGGCGTGGGTGGTGGGGTGCGAGGTCTCGAAGCAGCCGCCCTGGTCGATGGCGACGTCCACCACCACGGCGCCCCGCCGCATCCGCTCCACCATCGCCTTGGTCACCAGCTTCGGCGCCTCCGCTCCCGGCACCAGAACCGCGCCGATGACGAGGTCGGCATCAAGCACATGCTCCTCGATCGTGTCGACCGTCGAATAGAGCGTCTGCAGCTTGGCGCCGAACTGCAGGTCCAATTCCTTCAGACGGGGCAAGGATTTGTCGATGACGACCACCTTCGCCTCCAGCCCCATGGCCATGCGGGCGGCGTTGGTGCCGACCACGCCGCCGCCCAGCACCACCACCTTGGCCGCCGGAACGCCGGGCACGCCGCCGAGCAGGACGCCCCGGCCACCCTGGGCCTTCTCCAGGCAATGGGCGCCGGCCTGCACCGACATGCGGCCCGCCACCTCGCTCATCGGCGCCAGGAGCGGCAGCCCGCCGCGGGAATCGGTCACCGTCTCATAGGCGATGGCGACGGCGCCCGAGTCCAGCAACAGCCTAGTCTGCTTCGGATCGGGGGCGAGGTGCAGATAGGTGAACAGGATCTGCCCCCGGCGCAGCATCGCGCATTCCTGCGGCTGGGGCTCCTTCACCTTCACGACCATCTCCGCACGGGCGAAGACGGTTGCGGCGTCCGGCACGATCTTCGCCCCGGCGGCTTCATAGTGCTCGTCGTCCAGCCCGA
Source organism: Azospirillum himalayense (assembly GCF_042657465.1). Lineage (NCBI taxonomy): Bacteria > Pseudomonadati > Pseudomonadota > Alphaproteobacteria > Rhodospirillales > Azospirillaceae > Azospirillum > Azospirillum himalayense. Next base: position 45,968 of record NZ_JBHSLC010000008.1, read on the forward strand.
TGGCGGCGCCGGCTCCCGCCTGCACCAGCACGCCGTGACCGTGATGCGTCAGTTCACGGACCGAGGCCGGGGTCAGCCCGACGCGGTATTCATGGTTTTTGATTTCCGTCGGCACGCCGATGAGCATGGGCATCCTCCGCGGGTGGGCCGGTGCCGGACCAGGACGGGCAGCGCGCCGGCTCAGGGTTGCTTACCTCAGAATTTGGGGTGTGCTCAGGCCATCCGCATCTCTCTTGCGGCACTGCTTGGTGATTTTCTTTTGATCAATTAAAACACTTCATGAAATTTGATGCAAAACTCTCTGTAATAAATCCTGATGGAGACTTCCCTGTTCCCGCAAAAAAGTAGGTAAGGTTAGTTTTTAGAGTTGTGGAACTATTCTTTGCCACCATGGTATATGGATTCTTGTGTCGCACTGCACAAAAATCGCGGCACTCAAGAAAAGTGGGGGGAGCGTCCAATTCGGACGGAACGAAACCAGGAGCGAGGCAGATGGCTTCAGAGAAGGACGCGCAGACCATGGCGCGCGACACCGCCGCCAAAGGCCGGAATGTTGCCGAGGACACCACCCGCCGCATGGCGGAAACCGCCGCGGAGACGACTCAACGCGGCGCTGACACGGCCAGCGACATGATGGGAAAGGCGACCCAAGTGGCTGGCCAGGTCGCCGGCCAGACCACCGATCAACTCAACCGCATGATGGGCCTGTCCGCGGAGGCTCAGGGCGAGGTCGCCCAGCAGGCCCGCGAGAACATGGACGTCATGACCCAGTGCGGGTCCGTGCTGATGGACGGCATGCAGTCGATCATGCGCGAATGGATGGGCTTCGCCCAGGAGGCCATGGCCCGCAACGCGGAAGGCATCAACGCGATGATGCGCAGCCGGTCGGTTCAGGACCTCTACGCCGCGCAGAGCAGCATGGTCAAAGACGAGATGGAACTTCTGCTGAACCGCAGCGTCAAGGTGTCGGAGCTGTCGGCGAAAACCGCGAACGACGCGGTGCGGCGGCTGAACGCGCGGGCCGAAGGGGCCGCGCGCCACGTGCGCCGCAGCGCCTGACGCTTCACCAACGATCCATCCTGGCCTTGCGCCCCCGGACCAGCCGGTCCAGGGGCGTTCTTTTTTGCGCGCGCTCCGGTCACTTCGCGACGATGCGGCCTTCGATCTTCGGGGCGACCGTCTTCTTCGCCTCCACGTAATCCATGACCATCGTCGCCATCAGCACGGCGCCGGAGGCGTCCACCACGGTCCGGCCGCGGGTCAGCGCGGCGTAGCCGTCGCCGCCCTTCAGCATATAGTCGTTGGTCGCCACGCGGTAGGTCCGGACGGGGTCGAGCGGCTGGCCGTTCACCGTCACGCCGGTCACGCGGGTTCCCGACGGCAGCTTCGGGTCATAGGTGAAGGTCAGGCCCGACACCTGGGGGAAACGTCCGGCCTTGTCCTCCACCTTCGACACGCCATGCTCCAGCGCGGCCAGCACGTCGGCGCCGGACAGCAGCGTCAGCACGGCGACGTTGCCGAAGGGCATCTCCGCGAAGATGTCCTTGCGGGTCAGCGAACTGCCCGCCGGGTGCAGCGTGTCGGCGCGGATGCCGCCGCCGTTGGTGATGGCGACATCGGCCTTCAGCCCGTCGCGCAGCGCGTCGGCGATCAGGTTGCCCATTGTCGTCTCCTGCGAGCGGACGACGTCCTTGCGGCTGTCCAGGTCGGTCTCCGTCCGCCCGATCACCCCGGCCAGCGTGGTGTCGAGCTGGTCGGTGTAGCGCTTGACCAAAGCCCCGACCTCGGCGTCCGGAGCCACCCCGGCGGTGGTGACGAAGCGCCAGCCGGCGGGGATTACGGTGGTCGCCGGTCCCTTGTCGGTGGGTTTGGTGCTGACCGCCAGATCAATGACGCCGAGATAATGGCCGTCCGCCCCAGCCTTCAGGATCAGGGTCGATCCCTCGTAGAAGCTGATCGGGTCGTGGTCGTGGCCGCCCAGCAGGAGGTCGATGCCCTTCACCTTGACGGCCAGATCACGGTCCTCCGTGATGGTCTGGTGGGTCAGCGCCACGATGACGTTCGCCCCCTCGTCGCGCAACGCCTTCACCGCCAGGGCTGCGGCGGCCTGCACGTTGGTGAAGGTCGCCTCTGCCCCGCCGCTGGACAACTGCGCGGTTTCCGGGGTCAGGACGCCGAGAAATCCGACCTTGACGTCGCCGACCATCTTCGTCCAGGTGGCGACCGAACCGGGAAGCGGCTTGCCGTCCGGCCCGGCGATGTTGGTGCCGACCCAAGGGAATTTCGATTCGGCGATGCGGGCCTTCAGCACCTCCGTCCCGAAGTCGAACTCGTGATTTCCGAATCCGACGACGTCCACGCCCATGGCGTTGAACAAATCGGGCATCTGCGCGCCCCGCGTCGTTCCGGAGAGCAGGGAGGGGGACAGGAAATCGCCGCCCACCGTCGTCAGCGCTCCGGCGCTGCGCTCCCGTTCCGCCTTCAGCACCGTCATCAGGGGGGCGAAGCCGCCGCGGCCCTTCACCGGGGAAATCTCGTAGATGTCGTTGAAGTGCAGGAAGGTCACCGTGCCGTTCTGCGCGGCGGCGGCGGTCGGGAACAGCAGGGTCGCGGGGAACAGCAGGGTGCCGGCAAGGGCGGCGGCCCCCGCCAGCTTGCGAATCCGGGTCAGCATCGATCTCGTCTCCCTGGGGAAGTTGAAAGGCTTCCTTCGCGTCCTCGCACTGTACGCCGTCCCGCGGCGCGGCGCATAGCCGCCTTGCACCGCTTGATTTCACCGCCTCCGCCGCTCATGAACGGGGCATCCGCTTTCACCGACGTGGCCCCTCCATGCGCATCCTGGTCGTTCAGAACAACCGAAACGCTCCCGCCGGACTCATCGGGGACGCGCTGGCCGAGTTCGGCGCGACGCTGGTCACCGTCGCCGCGGACGAAGGGGAGGCGCTGCCCACCACGCCGGAGGGCTATCACGGGCTTCTGGTTCTGGGCGGACCGCAGGACGCCTGGAACGACGGTCAGGGGCCGCACTTTCCGCAGGTCATGGAACTGATCCGCGCCTTTGCGGCGGAAGAGCGCCCGGTGATGGGCATCTGCCTGGGGGCGCAGTTGGCCGCCCGCGCCTTCGGCGCCCGCGTCTACCGCCATTCGGTGGCGGAGATCGGCGTGGGCGCGGTGCGGCTGTTCAACGCCGCTTCGGACGATCCGCTGCTCGGCGGGCTGGCACCGGAGCTGCACATGGTGCAGTGGCACTACGACACCTTCGAATTTCCCGAGGGTGCCGTGCCGCTGGCCTGGAGCGAAGCCTGCATGCGTCAGGCCTTCCGGCTCGGCCGCAACCTCTACGCCTTCCAGTTTCACCCGGAGGCCGACGCCGCCATCGTCCGCGGCTGGGCGGAGAAGTTCGGCGTCGACTCGCGGGAGCGCAACCGGGCCGTCCTCGACGGGCTGGACGAAGCGCTGGAGCGGCACCTGCCCGCCGCCGGGACGGTCGCCCGGACGATCTCCCGCCGCTGGCTGGATCTGGTGATCGAACGGGCCGCCTGAACGTTAGCCGCGAAGCTCCGCCAGCAGTTCCGGCGTGTCCACGTCGTAGAGGATGCCGCCGTCCTCCACCGGCACCTCGACCACCTGATCGGCGTGGGTGGCCAGCAGGGTCTTGGCCCCGGCGTCGCCGCTCAGCTTCGCCATCTCCGCGAAGAAGCCGCGGTCCCACAGGACGGGGTTGCCGCGCTTGCCCTGGACGGTCGGAACGCAGACGGTCCGGCCCTCCAGCGGGTTGTAGGCGGCGATCAGCCGGTCGATGGCCTGCGGCGTGACCCGCGGCATGTCGCCGAGGCACACCACCACCCCGTCGACGTCTGCCGGCAGGGCGGCCAGACCGGCGCGCAGCGAGGCGCTGAGCCCGTCGGCGAAGGACGGGTTGTGGACGATGGTCAGCGGCCGCCCGGCCAGCGGCGCGGACACCGCCTCCGCCATGTGGCCGGTCACCACCACCACCGGCCTGGCCTGCGAGGCCAGCACCGCTTCGACCGTGCGGACGACCAGCGGCTCACCCCCGACATCGGCGAGCAGCTTGTTGTTTCCGCCCATCCGGCTCGACCGCCCGGCGGCCAAGACCAGCGCGGCAATGCGCGGCGCGCGCGGCGGCTCCGCCGCGACGGTGCCGGCCCGGGGCAGGGGCCGACTGGGGATCTCGGCCAGCAGGCCGCCGACGCCCATCCGCATCACGTCGGCCCGCGTCACCGGAATGCCCGCGGCGATGCGCTGGAGCACCCAGTCGAAGCCGTTCAGCTTGGGCGACCGCGCGCAGCCGGGCAGGCCGAGCACCGGCGTCTCCCCGATATGCGCGATCAGCAGCAGATTGCCGGGGTCGACCGGCATGCCGAAATGCTCGATCACGCCGCCCGCCCGCTCGATGCCCGCGGGCAGCACGTCGCGCCGGTCGGTGATGGCCGAGGCCCCGGCGATCAGCAGCAGGTCGACTCGCCCCGCCGCCGCGATGGCGTCGGCCAGAGCCGCCTCGCCGTGATAGCAGCGCGAATCGCGGACCAGCCGCCCGCCCATCGCCTCCAGCCGTTGCCGCGTCACGGCCACGGTCTTGTCGAGGACGCTGTCCTTCACGCCGGGCAGGCGGGTCTGGATCAGCGCTGCGGTCAGCGGACGGAAGGGGGCGACGCGCAGCGCCGGAATCCCGGCGGACGCCTCGACCTCCGCCCCCTCCACAGCGCCGCGGGGAGCTGCGAAGGGGATGATCTTGACCGTGGCGACCATCTGGCCGAGCTCGACCGGCGCGAAAGCGGGCAGGGTGGCGACCGTTACGCTTTCGTCGATGAGGTTCAGCGCATTGATCCGTTCGACATCCGGAACGAACAGGCCGCGCGATTCCGCGAACAGGTTGACGCGGCCGGTGAAGGCGGCGCCGACGGTGATTTCCTGCCCCTTCAGGGCGGCGGCGATGCGGGCAGCGGCGGCGTCCTCGCCCACATCGTCAGGACCGGGCTTGGCGACGGTCACCGTGGTGAGGCCGGCGTCGCGCAGCGCCGTCACGTCCTCGGCGCTGAGGACGCGGCCCTTCTTGAAGCTGACGGAGCCGCGGCGGACCGAATGCGCCAGAATGGCGCCCTCCAGCTCCCGCAAGGGCAGCGGGCCGAAAAACATGGTGATGAACTCCTGTCAGGCCGCGCCGGCCTTGCGCCGCACGGCGGTGATCTGGGCCATGACCGACAGGGCGATTTCCGCCGGGGTCACGGCGCCGATGTCCAGCCCGACCGGGGCGTGGATGCGCGCCAGCTCCGCGTCGGTCACGCCCTGCTCCTTCAGCCGCTCCAGCCGTTTGGCGTGGGTACGCTTGCTGCCGAGCGACCCGACGTAGAAGGCCGGGGAGCGCAGCGCCACCAGCAGCGCCGGGTCGTCCAGCTTGGGGTCGTGGGTCAGGGTCACCACGGCGGTGCGGTTGTCGATCGTCAGGGCGGACAGCGCCTCATCCGGCCAGGAATCATGCAGGGAAACGCCGGGAAAGCGCGATTCCGTGGCGAAGGACCCGCGCGGGTCGATCACCGTGACGGCGTAGCCGGTCAGCGCGGCGAGGGGGGCCAACGCCTGGGCGATGTGCACGGCGCCGACCACCAGCAGCCGCAGCGGCGGGTTGTGGGTCTGGACGAACAGCTGGACGCCGTCCTCATCCTCCTCCGGATCGCTGACGAGGCCGGAACGATCCTGGCGCAACCGCTCCCGCACCTCCTCCAGAAGGTCGTCCTCCAGCCCGAAACCGCCGTGGATGGCGTCCTCGTAGACCAGCGTCTGCAGACCGGTGCCGAGATCGGTGACCAGGGCCACGGGACGCCCGGCCTTGCGGGCGGCGAGCAGCCGTTCGGTGATGTCGCGCTTCATTCCACGGCCTCGACATAGACCTGCACCCGGCCGCCGCAGGCCAGCCCGACCTCCCAGGCCATTTCGTTGCTGACCCCGAAGGAGATCATCCGGGGCTCGCCATCCTCCATGGTCTTGCGCGCCTCGTGCACCACGGCCCCCTCGATGCAGCCACCGGAGACCGAGCCGATCATCGAACCGGCGTCGTCCACCGCCATCTGGCTGCCCACCGGTCGGGGGGAGGACCCCCAGGTGGCGACCACCGTCGCCAGGGCCACCTTGCGGCCCTCCGCGCGCCAGCCCGCGGCCTGCTCCAGAATATCGTCCCTCATGCGGCCTCCTTCAGCCACTTGCGCAGGCTTTCGGCCCGTCGCGGCCCGTCGCGGTTCAACGCGTCGGCGAGCCCGGCCAGACTGTTCAGGTTGTGGACCGGGCGAAAGTCGTCCACATGCGGCAACAAGGCCCGGATACCGCTGGATTTTGGTGCGAACCCCTCCCACCGCAAGAGCGGGTTCAGCCAGACCAGTCGGCGGCAGCTCTTGTGCAGCCGTTCGGCCTCCACCGCAAGCCCCTCGCCGGCATCCCGGTCCAGCCCGTCGGTGATGAGCAGAACCACCGCCCCTTGGCCGAGGACCCGGCGCGCCCAGGTCCGGTTGAAGGCGTGCAGCGCCGTGCCAATGCGCGTTCCTCCCGACCAGTCCGCCACCGCCGCCGACACGGCGTCCAGCGCTACATCGACGTCCTTGTGCCGCAGATGGCGGGTGATGTTGGTCAGGCGGGTGCCGAAGACGAAGCTGTGCACCCGGTCGCGGTCGTTGCTGAGCGCGTGCATGAAGTGCAGCAGCATCCGCGAATAGCGTGTCATGGAGCCGGAGATGTCGCACAGCACGACCAGCGGCGGCGGCCGCGTGCGGCGGCTGCGCCTCGCCAGATCGGCGAGATCGCCGCCGGAGCGCAGCATCCGCCGCAGCGTCGCCCGCGGATCCACGCGCGGCCCCCGCGGGTCGGGACGGTGGCGGCGGGTCGTCACCTCGGCGACCGGCAGGGCGATGCGGGCGAGCATGCGCTTGGCCTCGGCCATTTCTGCCACCGACATTTTCTCGAAATCCTTCTCCTGCAACCGTTCCTGGGCCGAAACGGTGAAGGAAGCGTCCACCTCGATCTCCGACCTTTCCGGTCCCTCGGCCTCCGGCGCGGTGCCGCGCAACGCGTCGGCGACGCGGCGGGACAGCGGGTCCTGGGCGTCCGGGGACTCCGTGCGGATGGTCGGCAGCATCAGCCCCATCATCCGCTTCAGGATGTCCGGGTTGCGCCAGAAGACGTGGAAGGCTTGGTCGAAAACCTCGCGCTGGTCGCGCCGGTTCACGAAGACGGCGTGCAGCGCCCAGTAGAAGTCCGCCCGGTTGCCGATCCCCACCGCCTCGACGGCTTCAACGGCCTGGAGCAGCTTGCCCGGCCCGACCGGCAACCCCGCCGCCCGCAGCGCGCGGGCGAAATGCATCAGGTTGATGGCGAGGCCGCCTTGCATGGCCGCTCACCGCGCCGTGCTGGCGGCGAGTTCCGTCTTGACCTGGGCCAGGATGCGCGCGGCCTCGCTGCCCTGGATGCGGGCGATGTCGTCCTGGTACTTCAGCAGCGTGCCCAGCGTGTCGTTGATGACCGAAGGCTCCAGCTCCAGCTGGTTCAGTTCCACCAGCGCCTGCGCCCAATCCAGCGTCTCGGCCACGCCCGGCGCCTTGTAGAGGTCCATCCCGCGCAGGCTCTGCACGACGCCGACGATCTGAGCGGCCAGCCGCGCGTCGGCCTCCGGCGCCTTCACCGCCAGGATGGCGCGCTCACGCTCGGCGTTGGGGTAATCGACCCAGTGGTAGAAGCAGCGCCGCTTCAGCGCGTCGTGAATCTCGCGGGTGCGGTTGGAGGTCAGGATGACGATCGGCGGCTCCGGCGCCGTGACCGTGCCGAACTCCGGAATCGAGACCTGGAAGTCGGAGAGGATTTCGAGCAGGTAAGCTTCGAACGGCTCGTCGGTGCGGTCCAGCTCATCGATCAGCAGGACGGGCGCCCCGGCCGGATCGGGCTCCAGCGCTTGGAGCAGCGGGCGCTTGATGAGGAAGCGTTCGGTAAAGAGGTCGGCGGCGAGCGCGTCCCGGTCGCGGTCGCCCGACGCCTCGGCCAGCCGGATCTCCATCATCTGCCGGGCGTAGTTCCACTCGTAGACCGCCGCAGCGACGTCCAACCCCTCGTAGCATTGCAGCCGCAGCAGCCGCCGGCTCAGCGTGGCGGACAGCACCTTGGCGATCTCGGTCTTGCCGACCCCGGCCTCGCCCTCCAGGAACAGCGGGCGGCGCAGCTTCAGCGCGAGGTACAGCGCGGTCGCCAGCGAGCGGTCGGCGACGTAGTTCCCCCGCCGCAGCAGGTCCAGCGTGTCATCGACGGAAGCGGGGAGGGTGTTGGGCATGACAATCCGTCATCCATCGGGAAATCTCCCTCTCCCGCCCCGGGAGAGGGAAGGGGCCCACGCAGTGGGAAGGGTGAGGGTGCCGACAAGCGTACGGCACCGATCTTCGACGGTACCCTCACCCGGCGCTTCGCGCCACCCTCTCCCGGGGCGGGAGAGGGAAGACGATCACCCACACGCCTCCACCGCGCGCCGCGCCATCACCCGCACCAGATGGGCGCGGTAGTCAGCGCTGGCGTGGATGTCGGCGTTCAGCCCGTCCGCCGACACCGACGCGCCGTTCAGGGCGTCGGCGCGGAAGTCCTGGGCCAGCGCCGCCTCCATGTCGTCGGCCCGGAAGACCGACGGGCCGGCGCCAGTCACTGCGACACGCACCTCGCTGCCGAACACGGCCACGAAGACGCCGACGATGGCGTAGCGGCTGGCCGGGTTGCGGAACTTGGCGTAGGCGGCCTTGTCCGGCTTTTGAAAACGCACGGCGGTGACGATCTCGCCGGGCTCCAGCGCCGTCTCGAACATGCCGGTGAAGAAGTCGTCGCCGGCGATCTCCCGACGGTCGGTCCGCACCGTGGCCTTCAGCGCCACGACCGCGGCGGGGTAGTCGGCGGAGGGATCGGCGTTGCAGATCGACCCGCCGAGCGTGCCCATGTTGCGCACCTGCCGGTCGCCGATGCCCTCGGCGAGGTTGGCCAGCGCCGGGATGACCCGTTGCACCGTCTCGGAATGGGCGACCTCCGCGTGGCGGGTGAAGGCGCCGACGGTCAGGCCGCCGGCCTCCTCCCGGATGCCCTGAAGCTCCGGGATTTGGCCGAGGTCGATCAGGTCACTCGGCCGGGCGAGGCGCTGCTTGAGCGTCGGCAGGAGCGTCTGCCCGCCGCCCAGCAGCTTCGGGTCTTCGAATTGGCCGAGCAGGGCGACGGCGTCGGCGACGCTCTTGGGGCGGTGATAGGTGAAGGCGTACATGTTGTCTCCTCCCTCTTATTCGGCCGCCTGGGCGGGGGTGTGGCGCCGGATCGCCTGCCAGACCCGCTCCGGGGTCGCCGGCATGTCGAGATGCGTGACGCCGTACTCGGACAGGGCGTGCACCACCGCGTTCATCACGGCGGCCGACGCGCCGATGGTCCCGGCCTCGCCGCAACCCTTCACGCCCAGCGGATTGTGCGTGCAGGGCTGGTCCTCGTGGTAGCGCACCGTGAAGGACGGCACGTCGTCCGCCCGCGGCATGCAGTAGTCCATGTAGGAGCCGGTGATGAGCTGGCCCGAGTCCTCGTCGTAGACGCAGTTCTCGTAGAGCGCCTGCCCGATGCCCTGGACCAGCCCGCCATGCACCTGCCCCTCGACGATCAGCGGGTTGATCACGCGCCCGAAATCGTCCACCGCGGCGAAGCTGATCACCTGGACCACGCCGGTGTCGGGGTCGATCTCCACCTCGCAGACGTGGCAGCCGTTGGGGTAGGTGAAGTTCTTCGGGTCGTAGAAGGCCTGCTCGTCCAGCCCCGGCTCCAGCTCGTCGAGCGGGAAGTTGTGCGGGACGTAGGCCTGCAGGGCGATGTCGCCGATGGTCAGCGCCTTGTCGGTGCCCGCCACGACGAAGCGCCCGTCCTTCACCTCGATGTCGGCCTCGGCGGCCTCCAGCATGTGGGCGGCGATCTTCTTGGCCTTGCGCTCCACCTTGTCCATCGCCTTGACGATGGCCGACCCGCCGACCGCCAGGGAGCGGGAGCCGTAGGTGCCCATGCCGAAGGGGATCTTGCTGGTGTCGCCGTGGACGATCTCGACATTCTCGATGGGCACGCCGAAGCGCTCGGAGACGAGCTGCGCGAAGGTCGTCTCATGCCCCTGCCCATGGCTGTGGGAACCGGTGAAGACCGTCACCGAGCCGGTGGGGTGGAAGCGCACCTCCGCCGATTCATACAGCCCGGCACGCGCGCCGAGCGCGCCGGCGATGTTGCTGGGGGCGATGCCGCAGGCCTCGATGTAAGTGGCGAAGCCGATGCCGCGCAGCTTGCCGCGCCGGGCGGACTCGGCCTTGCGCGCCGCGAAGCCGTCATAGTCGACCAAGGGCAGGGCGATGTCGAGATTCTTGGCGAAGTCGCCGGTGTCGTACTGCAGCGCCACCGGCGTCTGGTAGGGCATGGCACTGGCCGGCACGAAGTTGCGACGGCGCAGCTCCGCCTTGTCGATGCCCGTTTCGGCCGCGGCGACCTCGACCAGCCGTTCGATCAGGTAACAGGCCTCCGGACGCCCGGCCCCGCGGTAGGCGTCCACCGGCACGGTGTTGGTGAAGACCGCCTTGACCTCGGCGTAGATCGCCGGGGTCTTGTACTGGCCAGCCAGCAGCGTGGCGTAGAGGTAGGTCGGGATCGACGGCGCGAAGGTCGACAGATAGGCGCCCATGTTGGCGATGGTCGCGACGCGCAGCGCCAGGAAGTTGCCGTCCTTGTCCATCGCCAGCTCGGCGTGGCTGACATGGTCGCGGCCGTGGGCGTCGGTCAGGAAGCTCTCGGAACGCTCGGCGGTCCATTTCACCGGGCGCCCGACCTTCTTCGCCGCCCAGGTGACGACGGCCTCCTCCCCGTAATGGAAGATCTTGGAACCGAAGCCGCCGCCGACGTCGGGGGCGACGACGCGCAGCTTGTGCTCCGGGATGCCCAGCACGAAGGCGCCCATCAGCAGGCGGATGACGTGCGGATTCTGGCTGGTGGTGGTCAGCGTGTGCTCGCCGGTCGCGCGGTCGTATTCGCCCAACGCCGCCCGCGGCTCCATCGCGTTGGGGATGAGGCGCTGGTTGACCAGATCGAGCTTCGCCACGTGGGCCGCCTGCGAAAAGGCCGCGTCCACAGCCGCCGCGTCGCCGAGGTGCCAGTCGAAGCAGAGGTTGCCGCCGACGTCGTCATGGACCAGCGGCGCGCTGCCCTCCAGCGCCTTCAGCGAGGTCACCGCCGCCGGCAGCTCCTCGTAATCGACCATGACCAGCTCGGCGGCGTCCTTCGCCTGTTCGCGCGTCTCGGCGATCACCACGGCGACGGCGTCGCCGACGTAGCGGGCGCGGTCGCGGGCAATCGGGAAGTGCGGCGGCTCCTTCATCGGGGAACCGTCCTTGGAATGGATCTGCCAGCCGCAGGGCAGGCTGCCGACCTTGTCGGCCTCCATGTCGGCGCCGGTCAGCACGGCGATCACGCCGGGGGCCTGCATGGCCTCGGCCGCGTCGATTCCGGTGATGCGGGCGTGGGCGTAGGGGGACCGGACGAAGACCGCGTGGGTCTGGCCGGGCCGGTTGATGTCGTCGGTGTAGGTGCCGCGCCCGGTCAGGAAGCGCGCGTCCTCGCGCCGGCGCACGGAAGCGCCGATGCCGGTGGGGTTCGCCATCTTCGTGTTCCTCCCATGAGAGCCTTTGCCCGTTGTTTATTCGGCGGCGGCCTTCATCGTGCCGCCCTGCATCGCCTCGGCCCCGGCCATCACCGCCTTGACGATGTTGTGGTAGCCGGTGCAGCGACAGATGTTGCCCTCCAGACCTTCGCGGACCTCATGTTCGCTGGGGGAGGGGTTGGCCGTCACCAGATCGACGGCGCTCATCACCATGCCCGGCGTGCAGAAGCCGCACTGCAGGCCGTGATGCTCGCGGAAGGCCGCCTGCATCGGGTGCAGCGTGCCGTCGGCCGCCGCCAGCCCCTCGATGGTGGTGACCGCGGCACCGTCGGCCTGGGCGGCCAGCATGGTGCAGGACTTCACCGACCGCCCGTCGATGTGGACGACGCAGGCGCCGCACTGGCTGGTGTCGCAGCCGACATGGGTGCCGGTCAGGCCGAGCTGGTCACGGAGGAAGGTGACCAGCAGGGTCCGCTCCTCCACCTCGCGCGAGACCGCCTTTCCGTTGACGGTCATGGAAACGGTACACGGCATCCGCTGTCCTCCCAGTGTTGGTGACGTTCTGTTGCCCCGACCTTCGCGACGCTTCTTTCGACGGCTCTTCCAAATCTGCGGGATAAAGTGTGGTGCAGGACCAACCGGAACAAGGATAGGGGCGCGCCGTCCTATCCGGTCAAGACGCCGTTCGGCCTCCTCCGAAGGGAGAGGGCTTGTGCCGAACCGCCGCGCGCCTATCGGTTCCTACGGACTGGCGGACCCACCGACCACAAGTTAGGATAGCCAACAATCCGACGCAAACCAAAGCGTCTTACGAACGATCCGCAACGGACAGTCTCTCGGGAGGATAGAAGAATGAAGCGTTTCCTGGCCGCGGTCGGCGTCTGCATGCTCACCGCGCTGCCGGCCCAGGCCGAGCAGTTCGTCACCGTCCTGACCGGCGGCACCAGCGGCGTCTATTACCCGCTGGGCGTCGCGCTGTCCGGCATCTACGGCAAGGCCATCCCGGGGGCCAAGGTCACGGTCCAGGCGACCAAGGCCTCGGTGGAGAACCTGAACCTCCTCCAGTCGGAGCGCGGCGAGATCGCCTTCTCGCTCGGCGATTCGCTGAGCGGCGCCTGGAAGGGCGACGAGGAGGCGGGCTTCAAGACCAAGCTGACCAAGCTGCGCACCGTCGCCGCCATCTACCCCAACTACATCCAGATCGTCGCGAGCAAGGACTCCGGCGTGAAGACGCTGGCCGACCTGAAGGGCAAGCGCGTGTCGGTGGGTGCGCCGAAGTCGGGCACGGAGCTGAACGCCCGCGCGATCTTCGCCGCCGCCGGGCTGGGCTACAAGGACTTCGCCAAGACCGAGTATCTGCCCTTCGCCGAATCGGTGGACCTGATCAAGAACCGGCAGCTCGACGCGACGCTGATCTCGGCGGGCCTCGGCGTGGCGGCGATCAAGGATCTGGCGACCTCCCAGGACATCACCATCGTCTCGATCCCGGCCGACGTGATCCAGAAGGTCGGCGACCCAGCCTACATCGCGGAGACCATCCCGGCCAACAGCTACAGCGGTCAGAGCGAGCCGGTGCCGACCGCGGCGGTGCGCAACCTGCTGGTCACCCACGCCGGCGTGTCGGACGACGCGGTCTACGCGATGACCAAGGCGATGTTCGAGAATCTCGACGCGATGGGTGCGGCCCACGCCGCCGCCAAGCAGATCAAGCTGGACGCCACGACCATCCAGTCGCCGGTGCCGCTGCATCCGGGGGCGGAGAAGTTCTACAAGGAAAAGGGCCTGATGTAAGCGCGCCGCGTCGTCCCGGACCCCCCGTGCGATGAGCGCATCCCCCCAAGAGGCGGACAACAAAATCCGCCAGGCCATCGACCGTGAGAACCCCTCCACGGTTGTGGCCTTCGAAGGCGTGGCGGGCAAGGCCGTCTTCGCCATCGCCGTCGCCTTCTCGCTGTTCCAGATCTGGACGGCGGCCTTCAACCCGCTGTCCAGCATGGTCGTCCGGTCGGTCCATGTCGGCTTCCTGCTGCTGATGACCTTCACCCTGTTCGGCTTCCGGCAGGAGGCGGAACGGCGCAGCGTTCCCTGGTACGACTGGCTGCTCGGCCTGGGCGCGTTCGCACTAGGCCTCTACCATTACGTTTTCGAGGTCGATCTCATCCAGCGGGCGGGCGACCCGAACACCACGGACCTGATCGTCGGCGCGCTGACCATCGCGCTGGTGTTCGAGGCGGCGCGGCGCATCATGGGGTGGGCGCTGCCGATCATGTGCGGCGTCTTCATCCCCTACGCGCTGTTCGGGCGGCATTTGCCCTTCGGGCTGGCCCACCGCGGCTACGACGTCGATCAGGTCATCGACAACCTGTACCTCTCGACCGAGGGCATCTACGGCACGCCCACCTTCGTGTCGGCGACCTTCATCTTCCTGTTCATCCTGTTTGGCGCTTTCCTGGAGCGCGCCGGCATGATCAAGCTGTTCAACGACGTGTCGCTGGGGCTCGTCGGCCATGCCAAGGGCGGGCCGGCGAAGGTGGCGGTCATCTCCTCCGGCTTCATGGGGACGATCAACGGCTCGGGCGTGGCGAACGTGCTGACCACCGGCCAGTTCACGATTCCCCTGATGATGCGCTTCGGCTACCGCCCGGCCTTCGCCGGGGCGGTGGAGGCGACGGCCAGCATGGGCGGGCAGATCATGCCGCCGGTCATGGGGGCGGCCGCCTTCATCATGGCCGAGACCATCGGCGTCCCCTTCAGCGACATCGCCATCGCCGCGGCGATCCCGGCCATCCTCTATTTCGGCAGCGCCTTCTGGATGGTCCATCTGGAGGCCGGCAAGCACAACCTCGTCGGCCTGCCGAAGGACCAGTGCCCCAGCGTCCTCGGCGCGCTGAAGGAAAGCTGGTACCTGATCCTGCCGCTGGCGGCGCTGGTCTATCTGCTGTTCTCCGGCTTCACGCCGCTGTTCGCCGGAGTGATCGGCATCGCCCTGACCGTCGCGCTGATCCTCGGCACGCGGATCGTCGGCTTCATCGGCCCGACGGTCCTGCGCGTCGGCTTCTGGGTCGTCCTCGGCCTGATCGCCGCGGCGCTGTGGCGGATGGGGCTGCGGACGGAGCATCTGGCCTTCGCCATCGTCGGCCTGCTGGTCCTGCCCTGTCTCGCGCTGAGGGGCGGGCGGGAGACGCTGGCGCTGCTGGTGCAGAGCCTCGCCGACGGCGCCAAGAACGCCGTGGGGGTGGGCGTGGCCTGCGCGCTGGTGGGCGTGCTGATCGGCATCCTGACGCTGACCGGGCTGGCCTCCAGCTTCGCCTCCACCATCATGGACCTGTCGGGCGGCAACCTGCTGATCGCGCTGCTGCTGACCATGCTGGCCTGCATCGTCCTGGGCACCGGCCTGCCGACCACGGCGAACTACATCATCACCGCGGCCATCGCGGCGCCGGCCCTGCTGCAGATGGGCGTTCCGCTGATCGTCTCGCACATGTTCGTCTTCTACTTCGGCATCATGGCGGACCTGACCCCGCCGGTGGCGCTGGCGGCGCTGGCCGCCTCGTCCATCTGCCGGGCCGGGCACATGGAGATCGGCTGGATCGCCACGCGCGTGGCCATGGCGGGCTACGTCGTGCCCTTCATGGCGGTGTACGACCCGGCGCTGATGCTGCAGACCGACGATCCGCTGGCCGTGGCCTACGTCCTGTTCAAGGCGCTGATCGCCATCGGGCTGTGGGGAGCGGCGACCATCGGCTATTTCTGGACGCCGATGAACTGGGCGGAGCGGGTGTTCGCGGCGGCGGCGGCCTTCCTGTTCGTCCTGTCCCTGCCCGTAACGGACGAGGCCGGCTTCGTCATGACGGCGGCTTTCCTGCTGTGGCAGCGCCACCGTCTGCGCCGCCTGGGTCGGACCAGCGCCCCGGCGTGATGGAGGCGGCATGATGGCGGCGGCATGAGCGTGGCCTTGTGCCTGTCGGCGCTCGGCGGGGCGGTTCTGGCCGCCCTGCCGGGTCCCGCCTTCACCCTGTCCTGGACCCATTCGGTGGAAAAGACCGAATGGCGGGAGGACTGGCGCATCGAGGAAGGACGTCTTGTCCTGACCGAAGCCCGCGTGAAGGGCACCGGCGCCGGGATGGAACTGCCGCCGGGCACCCGCTTGGCCGATGGCTGGTGGGTCTGGGCACCCGCGGTGCCGCCGCTGGAGCGGCTGGTGCTGGCCGCGTCCTCCTTCACCCCGGACCACGAGCTGTGCGCGGGCGAGGCCTGCCGTCCGCTTCACGGCTGGATCGACGGACCGGTCCCGAGCCCCCTGGAAATCAAGCCTTGCCCGTAAGCTGCGTCATTCTCGCACGGCGGGTAGGGGGATTTGGAAGGGCCGTTCCGGCTTGGCTTAAGCCGTTCGGGGTCGCATACTCCCGCAACTGATATTACAGATGAATGCGTGTGATGACCGACGCCCGACCGACCCGACATCGCCCCGCCCGTTCCCTAACCGTTCCCCTGGCCGCCCTGGCGGGCCTCACCGCCGCCGGACTGCCGGGGCTGGCCCTGGCGGCGGAGGCGGCGGGCGCCCCGCATCTCGACGGGCACGACCTCAACGTCTTCTGGGTGATTCCCTTCGTCGGGATTCTGCTGTCCATCGCCCTGATGCCGCTGCTGGCGCCGTCCTTCTGGCACCATCATTTCGGCAAGGTCGCCGCGGGCTGGGCGATTGCCTTCCTGCTGCCCTTCGCGCTGACCTTCGGCGCGGGGCTCGCCACCTACGAGCTGCTGCACACGCTGCTTCTCGAATACATCCCCTTCATCGTGCTGCTGACGGCCCTGTTCACGGTGGCGGGCGGCGTGCGGATCTGCGGTACGCTGGTGGGAACGCCGCTGGCGAACACGCTGGGGCTGGGGCTGGGCACGCTGCTGGCGAGCCTGATGGGGACGACCGGCGCTTCGATGCTGCTGATCCGCCCGCTGATCCGCGCCAACGAGCACCGGCGGCACAAGGTGCACACCGTCGTCTTCTTCATCTTCCTGGTGTCGAACGTCGGCGGCTCCCTGACGCCGCTGGGCGATCCGCCGCTGTTCCTGGGCTTCCTGAAGGGGGTCAGCTTCTTCTGGCCGACCGTGCACCTGTTCTGGCCGATGGTTCTGGTGTCCGGCTGCCTGCTGGCGATCTATTTCCTGGTCGATCTCTATCTGCACACCAAAGACCCCGGTAAGCACCCGCTGATCGAGGGCGTGCATGAGCGGGAGCCGGTGCGGATCGAGGGGGCGGTGAACCTGCTCCTGCTCGTCGCCATCGTCGGCGCGGTGCTGCTCAGCGGCGTCTGGCATCCGGGGGCGGGGATAGAGATCTATCACATCCACGTGCCGCTGGAGACGATCGTCAGCAACCTGCTGCTTCTCGGAATCACGGGCCTGTCGCTGAAGCTGACCAGCGCGCACAGCCGCCGCCTGAACGCCTTCACCTGGGGGCCGATCCTGGAAGTGGCGAAGCTGTTCGCGGCGATCTTCCTGACCATCATCCCCGCCATCGCCATCCTGCGGGCGGGCACCGACGGGGCGCTGGGCGCCATCATCGCTGCGGTGAACCAGGACGGCCAGCCGGTTCCGGCGGCCTATTTCTGGGCGGCCGGCCTGCTGTCCAGCTTCCTCGACAACGCGCCGACCTATCTGATCTTCTTCAACACCGCGGGCGGCGACGCCCAGGTGCTGATGACCGACCTCGCCGTGACGCTGGCGGCCATCTCGGCGGGCGCCGTGTTCATGGGCGCCAACACCTACATCGGCAACGCGCCGAACTTCATGGTCAAGGCCATCGCGGAGGAGCGTGGCGTGGCCATGCCAAGCTTCTTCGGCTACATGCTGTGGTCCTTCGGCATTCTGGTGCCTCTGTTCGTCCTGGTGACTTGGGTGTTCTTCCTGTAGGTCTCCCTGCAAGGCGGGCGGGCCGTGCCGAAGCGCTGCCCGCCGGCATGCCCGGTCTCAATGGGACATCAGGACCGGGGTGGTGAGGTTCGACAACACTGTGCGCGTCGCCCCGCCCAGCACCATCTCGCGCAGGCGGGAATGGCCGTAGGACCCCATCACCAGCAAATCGCCGCCCAGGACGCGATGACTGTCCAGAATGATCTCCCCGACATCGCCGCCTTGAAAGATGCTGGCTTGGTGCTGGCTGCGAACACCGTGGCGCTCCAGCCAGATCATCAGGTCGCGGCCGCCGTCCAACGCATGGCCCGGCGGGTCGATGGTAACCACCGTGACCCGTTCCGCAGCCGTGAGGAAGGGCAGGGCGGCGCGCACGGCGCGCCCGGCTTCCCGGGTGTTCTTCCAGGCCACCACCACATGGCGGCCGATCTCCGTCTGGGGCGGGAAGTTGAAGGGAAGCACCAGGGTCGGGCAGGAGCTGGTCAGCGGAAGGCGGTCCGGCACCTGGAGCATCACCCGATCACCGAGGTCGTCGCCGTGGCTCTGGCTCACGATGGCGAGGTCGGCATAGCCTGCGCGGGCGGCCAGCAATTCCACATGATCCCCTTCGTCGACCGTCCAGGAGTAGGAGCAGTCCTTCAGCGCCTGCCGAACCTCCTGCTCGATCTGTTCGGCCTTCTCGAGGGCGATGGCCGTGGCCTCCGCGATGTAGGCGTAGGACGCGGCGCGGCCGGTCACCGCGGCGGGCATGGACACCGGCGTGGCGACGAACAGCACCTCGACAAAGGCGGAAAAGCGCCTGGCCAGACCGACCGCGGCCTCCAGCCGCTGGGAATGGCGGTCGTCGTTCGACATGTGCAGCAGGATCGTCTTGATCGGCATGGTCTCGCTCGCAGGTTTCGAACCGGATGACCGGCACTCAATAGGTAATGTTTGTTGAGCCAATCTGGCAACGATCCGGCTAGCGGCTGGCGAGGCCGGTGCGCCCGCCCGCGTCGTGATCGGGAGTGAGGCCGGAGATTTCCAGCAACAGCTTGCTCAGGATGGCGTCGGCGAAGGCTTCGAAGCTGACCGCGGGCACCAGGAAGGCGCCGGGCCCGCCGATCACATGCTCCTCGTAATAGCCGTCGAGGTTCGTCGGCGCCGCCCCGCCCCAGGGATTGGGCCGGTCGTTCAGGATCGGCAGGCCGTTGATGGTGATCCCGGCGGCGACCGCCTCGTCGCGCGCCCATTGCACGGGACGGCCACGGTTGTTGACCCCGTCGCCCGACACGTCGATGACCCGCCGTGTCCCTTCGAATCCGTTGTCGTTGAACAGGCGGGCGCTGAAGTCGATGGCCGCGCTGATCGAGGTCCACTGCGCGCTGAGGGTGGGCGATTCGGCGATGGAGGAGGCGAAGGCCTCGACGCTGCCGTGGTCGCTCAGCAAGGTCCAGGGCACGGTGATGCGCTGGAAGCTGTCCCCGGCCCATTCGACGTAGGTGACGGCGATGCGTCCGAAGGGACCGCCGCGGATCGCCGCTTGTATCTTCGGGTCGGTGAGGGCGGCGACGTAGCCCTCGCGCTGGAGACGCCCTTCCTCCGCGTCCACGCTGCCGGATACGTCCACGGCCAGCACCAGTTCCAGATCGACCGGCGTGTCGGCCAGAGCCGGCGCTCCCGTTCCGCCGGCCACGAGAATCGCAACGGCCACCCCCGCCAGACGCCACGCACCGTCCATGCCGTGCCTCCCCCCGCGGATGTTTTCGCCCATACCCCTCAAGAAAAGAGATCGCTGCGCGGCCACGACAAGGGGCCGTGTTCACGAGACGTTGACGGACGGGCGTCGCCGCTCCACCTCTCCACCCCATGCCGATCGATTTTCCGCCCGAATTTCCGCCAGCGTTTCCCGCCCGCCCGCTGTTTCTGGGCAGCGAGATCTACCGGGGCTCCAGCTATGGCGCGAAGCACCCGCTGGCCATCCCGCGGGTGTCCACCGCCATCGACCTCAGCCGCGCCATGGGCTGGCTGCACGACGCGGTCTACCGCGACAGCCCGCTGGCGACGCCGGAGGAACTGGCCCGCTTCCACGCCCTGGACTACATCGCCGCTTTGCACCGCGCCGAGGCGGACCAGCGGGTCGATGCCGAAACGGGGGAGCGCTACAACCTCGGCCGGCTGGAAAATCCCGTCTTTCCGGAGATGTACCGCCGCCCCGCCATCAGCACCGGTGCCGCCATCCTGGCCGGGCGCCTGCTGGCGGAGGTGCCCACCGGCATTGTCTACAGCCCGGCCAGCGGCACCCACCACGCCCGTCCGGGGCGGGCCAGCGGCTTCTGCTACCTCAACGCACCGGTGCTTGGCATCCTGGCTCTGCTCGATGCCGGAATCGAACGGGTGCTCTACGTGGATCTCGACGCGCACCACGGCGACGGGGTGGAGGACGCCTTCGCCGACGATGACCGCGTGCTGACCCTGTCGGTCCACGAGGACGGGCGCTGGCCCTTCACCGGCAAGGCGGAGGATCGCCCCGGCGCCATGGCCGTCAATCTGCCGGTCCCGCCGGCGTTCAACGACACGGAGATGGACTACCTTCTGGAGGCGGTGATTCTTCCGTTGGGCCAAGCGTTCCGCCCCCAGGCGCTGGTCATCCAGACCGGGTCCGACGCGCTGGCCGAAGACCCGCTGAGCCGGCTGGAACTATCGAACGGCGCGCTGTGGCGGGCGGTGCGCGCCCTGATGGGGCTGGCGCCGCGTCTGATGGTGGTCGGGGGCGGGGGCTACAATCCCTGGTCCGTCGGGCGCTGCTGGGCGGGAATCTGGGCGGTGCTGAACGGTATCGACCCGGCGGTGCCGCCGACGCCCGAGGCGGAGGGCGTTCTGCGGTCGCTGTCCTGGTCGCGCGCCGCCGGGCGCAACCCGCCGGAGCACTGGTTCACCACCCTTGCCGACGCGCCGCGTCCCGGCCCGCTGCGCGACGAGGTGCGTCGTGTTGCCGCTGCGGCAAACGCGAAGATGGTCCAGACCGGATAATCTTTGGAAAGTTTTTCATTCGCATATGTCACGCAGTTGACGTATTGGGCCGAATCGGCCAGCCTGATTCACGCGACTCGCGCTGTCCGCAGGCCGATCCGACCGGCCACGTCATGCTGGGGACCGGGAGCTGGAGAAGGAGAGGGGGCAGGCCGCCGATGTCGAACACCACCTTGCTCCTGCTGACCATCGCCGCGATGATGCTGGCCGCCGTTCCGGTCGCCATGATGCTGAAGCGCTTCCTGCCCGATTTTCTTCATCGCTCCGCGGGCATCGACCAGCTCGAGAATCGCATCTACGTCCTGCATTCGGAGATCCACGAGCTTCAGGACCGGGTGAACGGCAAGGTGCAGCGGCGCAACCAAGTGTCCGCCGAGATGCATCGCGCCGAAACCGAGAACCGCAAGATGGAGCGGGCGATTGCTGAAATCGCCCTTCAGCCCCCCGTGTTCGTGCATGAAGTGGGCGATCCCCAGGCCGGGCTGTCGAAGTTCCTGGTGAATGTCGCCCAGGAGAAGGCCTCTTCCGGTGGCGACAAGTCGCAAGTGAACCCGATCTGGCGCTGTGCCAACGTGGCGGAGGTCTGGGCATCCGGGGCGGAGGAGGCCAAGCAGCTTGTCGAGGTGGCGTTCCCCTTCAAGATGGGCTTCACCAAGAATTTCCAGAGGACCCAGGGCCGCCCCAACCCCGTCCGGATCAAGGCGCCCGCCTCATGATGATCAACTTTCTCATTATTCTTGGCATCATCGCCATCGGGGCGTGGCTGGGCAACGTGCTGCTGGCGGTCGATTCACAGGTCGCACAGAGCCGCAGCCGGATGCGGGCTGCCAAGGACACGATCGGCAAGCTGGAAGCGACGATCCGCAGGCTCCAGCACGAGGACGAGCACATCGTCAAGGAGATCGAGGAGTGCGTGGCCGGCACGGTCGAGGCGCGGCGCAAGCAGTCGGAGATCCAACGGCGTCTGTCCGAAGCGCAAACCAAGCAGAGGCCCCAGCTCCTGATCCTGACCGACCGCCGCAATCCGAACGACAAGGAATGGCTGGTGACGGTCGTCAACACGCAAATCGGCGAGATTGACGCGCTGCATCCGCTTGCCGTCGAGTGGGCGCGCGGGCGCGACTATCTCGTCTGGGCCGAGAGCGACCGGGAAGCCGGGGAACGGGCCCTCCGCCGCTTCAGCGCCCGCCCCGGCTACCAGATCAAGCAGGTCAAGCCGTTGACCAAGGACATCTACACCACCGCCACCGACCGGACGGCGGCGTAACGCCGCCGAAGAGGCCGCTGGACAGCCGCACATCACGGCGGCATCGTCCAAGCTCTGAACGTCAAGGAATGGGTTGGTCGCGATGATCGGACGGGCGGTGCGTGGTCTCTTGGGTGGACTTGTGATGGGGGCCGCGATCCTGCTGTCGGCCCTGCCGGCGGCGGCGTTGGAGAGCTTCGCGCGCTCCTCCCTGACCGTCGAGACGGCGGGCGGCGGAAAGTACCGCTTCGACGTGGAGTTGGCGGAAACCCCGGCACAGCAGGCGCAGGGGTTGATGTTCCGCGAGAAGATGGCCGCCGACGCCGGCATGCTGTTCACCTACGACCGTCCCCAGCCCGCCAGCTTCTGGATGAAGAACACGCTGATCCCGCTCGACATGATCTTCGTCGGGGCGGACGGCCGCATCGTGAACATCCACGCCAACGCCGTTCCGCAGTCGCTGGACGCGGTGAACTCCGCCGGTCCGGTGAAAGGCATCCTGGAGATCAACGGCGGCATGAGCGCCCGTCTGGGCATCCGTCCGGGCGACCGCGTGGTGCATTCGGCCTTCGGCACCGCGAAGTGACGGCGCCGCGGCGCTAACGGGCCTCATCGGGCAACCCGAAGGCGGCCAGGACGAGCCGGGCTTCCTCCTCCGGGGGCATGGCGCCACCGCTCACCACGATGCAGGCGCGCGGGTGCAGCCACGCCCGCAAGGCGCGCCGTACCCCGCCGTCGGACGGCGGCTGGTCCTCCAGCACCGCCGCGGGCGTGCCCTGCCGCGCCAGCCGGACGGCGCCAAGGGCGACGAGCCCGGCGTCCCCTCCCACCCCGATGAGCCCGGCCGGTCGCCGCTCCGCAACGATCCGCGCGAGAGCGAGGACGGAAGTGGCGGTGTGGCGCTTGGCAAGGTCGATCTGGCCGATGCCGGGGTGCAGCGCCGCCCGCAACGCTCCTCCCCCCATCGGGGCCATGACGTCGAGCCCATACCCCCGCCGCCGCAGGGCATCGCTCAGAGCCACGGCGGCACGTCCGGCCGGGGTGTCGTCCAGCCCGGACACAAAGACGGCGAGACGGGGCGGGGACGGAGAGGGGGTGTTCACGGAAGGGGTGGCCGACGCGGTCGAAAGGGGCGGCATCATACGGAAGGTCCACCCTGTGGGATAGATGCGGCAGCGTCTTGCCGTCCGCGCAGGGTTCGTGTATTCCACTGCGCGACGTCGGGGCGTAGCGCAGTCTGGTCAGCGCGCCAGTTTTGGGTACTGGAGGCCCCCGGTTCGAATCCGGGCGCCCCGACCAACGAAATTCGAACGATGCACCACGCACGTATCAGAGGAGATGCCGCGTCATGAAGGTCCGGATCTACCAGCCGAGCAAAGCGGCCACTCAGTCCGGGCGTGCCAAGACGCATCGTTGGTTGCTCGAGTACGAGATCGAAACCCCGCGCCGTCCGGAGCCGCTGATGGGCTGGATCAGCTCCGGCGACACGCTGAACCAGGTGCGCATCGGTTTCGAGACGTCGGAGGAGGCGGTCGCCTTCGCCCAGCGCAAGGGTTGGGACTACACGGTCCAGGATGCGCCGGTGCGCCGCGTTCGTCCGCGCAACTACGCCGACAACTTCCGTATGGACCGTCCGCGCTTCTGACCCGGACCGGGGCCCCATAGCTCAGTTGGATAGAGCAATCGCCTTCTAAGCGATAGGTCGCAGGTTCGAATCCTGCTGGGGTCGCCACCTCCCTTTAAAACGCCACATCGTCCCGATCAATGCGCGCCGTCTGCGGATGCCCGCCAGCGGATAGGCTTCTGATTCCCAATCGGTCAACACAGTTATCCCCATATCCGTTTTGTCGTAGGCAAAGGAATCGCGAAGCCTTTGGTTGCGGTGCAGCGCTGACGATTTGCAGTGTATCCAATGGTTTCGCTTCGCGATGACCATGCCCAATTTGGGGGCATGACGGCAAGATGTCATCACCCCAACAGGCTTGAGGACTCATCCACAAAGTTATCCACAGGAAATGGGGATAACCCGAAAGCGCCTGCATGAGGAGGGGCTAAGGCGTTCTCATGCGCCACCGCCATAACCATCTACCGCAAGGAACGGCCCCCGTGCTGGTGACGTTTCACGGGGCGCTTGATCAATCCCGCGCCGTTCGGCGTCAGTACGAGGTGATGTCTTGGTGGGTTGGGTCGTCAGAACGCTTTTGCTGTGCTTCGTGGTCGGGTTGGTTTTGTCCTTCCTGGACATCAATCCGACCAGCATCCTGACCAACAGCTGGGCCACCATCCAGGACATCGCCCGGCTCGCTGCGGACATGTTCCATTGGGCGCTGCCCTATATTCTGATCGGAGCGGTGATCGTCGTCCCGCTGTCCGTCATCGGAGCGCTCATGCGCTGGACCCGCACGCGGCATCGCCCGTAACGCAATCCCGATCTCCGCCACCCGCAGAAGAAAAAACCGGAGATCCAATGGATCTCCGGTTAAGTGAATACAGGGAGGGTTAGAGACAAGGACTGTTTAACTGTTCGGGCGACCCGCTTCGTTGATCTGCATCAATCTGCGATAATTTTATCGATCCGCTGCAACCGGACCGGCTTTGACTTTGGACAAAAAAATAGCCGGGGGTTCCATTGGAACCCCCGGCATAGGCGAATACAGGGAGGGTTAGAGACAAGAGCTTTCTACCTCTTCCCGCCTCGAGCTACGTTGACATAGATCAAACACTTTTCGCATTGCAGCGAAGGTTTAGCGTCTTACTTATGCGTGTGTCCGTAGAGAACCGACGGATCGGTTTCAACGTCCTGAATGATGGCGAGCTTCCCGTCACGCAGTGCGCGGTAGAAGCAGCTGCGCCGTCCGGTGTGGCAGGCCACGCCGTCCTGTTCCACGATCACCAGCAGGGTGTCGCCGTCGCAATCGACGCGGAAATCCTTCAGCCGCTGCATCTGGCCGGACGTCTCGCCCTTGCGCCACAGCCCCTTGCGGGACCGCGACCAGTAGCAGACGCGGCCTGTGCGCAGCGTTTCCAGCACGGCCTCGCGGTTCATCCAGGCCATCATCAGGATCTCGCCGGTTCCTTCCGCCTGGGCGATGGCCGGGACCAGCCCTTCGGCGTTGAAGGCGATGGCGGCGATCACGTCCTCAAATGAAGGCTCGATTGGGCCCCCGGGCGCGGTGGCGTCCGTCATTGTGTCCCATCCTTGTGTTGGTGCCGCGTGTCCGGACCCGCCCGTTACAGGGCAGCCCTCAAGCGGGTGAAGGCGCCATCGAGGTCCCGGATGAGATCGTCCACGTCCTCCAGCCCCGCGTGCAGGCGCAGCATGGTGCCGGGTTCGGTCCAGCGGGTCGCCGTGCGGACGGCGGCAGGGCGCGCCGGCAGGATCAGGCTTTCGAACCCTCCCCAGCTGTAACCCAGCCCGAACAGCTCCAGTGAGTTCAGCATCGCCGACAGCGCCTGCTTCGGCACCGCGTTCATGACGATGGAGAACAGGCCGGAGGAGCGTCCGATGTCACGCTTCCACAGTTCATGGCCAGGGCAGTCCGGAAAGGCCGGGTGCAGGATGCGCGTGACCTCGGGCTGCTTCGACAGCCAGCCGGCCAGGGCGAGCGCGCTTTCCTCGTGCTGCTTCAGGCGGACGGACAGGGTGCGCAGGCCGCGCAGCCCCAGATAGATGTCGTCCGGCCCGGCGCAGGTGCCGGTCCGGGTGGCGGCCTTCTTCACCGCCAGCCACTTCGCCTCGTCGGCGCAGGAGATCACGCCCAGCATCGCGTCGGCGTGGCCGACGATGTATTTGGTGGCCGAATGGATCGACACGTCCACCCCGTGCCGCAGCGGCTGGAAGAAGAGGGGGGTGGCCCAGGTGTTGTCGATCATCACCGTGGCGCCCACCGTCTTGGCCGCCGCGGCGATGGCCGGGACGTCCTGCACCTCGAAGGTCAGGGAGCCGGGCGATTCGAGGAAGACGACGCTGGTGTTCGGCTTCAGCAGGGCGGTGATTCCGGCGCCGATGGTGGGGTCGAAATACTCGACCTCCACGCCGTAGGGGATCAGCGTGTCGTTGGCGAATCGGCGGGTCGGACCGTAGGCGCTGTCGGTGATCAGCACATGGTCGCCCGTCTTGGTGAAGGCGAAGAACGCCGTGGCGATGGCGTTGAGGCCCGAGCCTGTGTTGACCGTACGATAGGCGCCCTCAAGTTCCGCCACCGCCTGCTCGAAGGCCAGCGTGGTCGGAGTCCCGATGCGCCCATAGTTGATGCTGTCGAAGGGGGTGCGGTCGCCCGCTTCCAGATCCTCCAGCGTCGGGAACAGCACCGTCGAGCAATGGTAGACCGGCGGATTCACGATTCCGTGATTCTCGCGCGGGCTGCGCCCGGCGTGTCCGAGGATCGTATCTTTTCGTGCGTCTTTCATGGGACTTCCCGCAACAACAGTGATGGCGGCCGTATCCCGACATTCCAAGATGGACCCGGCCGCCAAAGATTCTTTTCCCTAAGCCTCTGTAAGGGATAACCAAGCCAAATGCACGGCTTAAGGATGATTCGACAAGCCCGATGCTGTTGGTGCACTCTTGTCACACGCGCGTGTCCGCCATGCGGAGCGCGCATTGCATGAACCTAAGCGTAAAAACGCAAGAACAGGGTGGAGCTTAATATGAAATCGGGAATCCTCGCCGCTGCTGCCGCGGCCGTGGTGTTCGGTGCCGTCACCGGCGCCCAGGCTGGTCCGACGCTGGACGCCGTCAAGGGCCGCGGCTTCGTTCAGTGCGGCGTGAACGCCGGCCTTCCGGGCTTCGGCAACCCCGACAGCTCGGGCAACTGGACCGGTCTCGATGTCGATTACTGCCGCGCGGTCGCGGTTGCGCTGTTCAACGACCCGAACAAGGTCAAATTCACCCCGCTGTCCGCCCAGCAGCGCTTCCCCGCCATCCAGTCGGGCGAGGTCGATCTGCTGTCGCGCAACACCACCGTCACGCTGACCCGTGACACCTCGGTCGGCCTGAACTTCGCCCCGGTCACCTATTATGACGGCCAGGGCTTCATGGTGAACAAGAAGCTCGGCGTGAAGAGCGCCAAGGAGCTGAACGGCGCCACCGTCTGCGTCCAGGCCGGCACCACGACCGAACTGAACCTGGCGGACTATTTCCGCACCAACAACATGTCCTACAACCCCGTCGTCATCGAGTCGAACGACGAGGTGAACGCCGCCTACTTCGCCGGCCGCTGCGACGTGCTGACGACCGACGCCTCCGGCCTGGCCGGCACCCGCGCCGGCGTGGCCCCGGTTCCGGACGACCATATCATCCTTCCGGAGATCATCTCCAAAGAGCCGCTGGCCCCTGCCGTCCGCCACGGTGACGACCAGTGGTTCGATGTGGTGAAGTGGACCGTCTACGCGACCATCCAGGCCGAAGAGATGGGCATCACGTCCAAGAACGTCGACGAGTTCGTGAACAGCAAGAACCCGGAGATCCAGCGCATCCTCGGCACCTCGCCGGGCATGGGCAAGGCGCTGGGGCTGGACGAGAAGTGGGCCTACAACGTGATCAAGACCATGGGCAACTATGGTGAGATCTTCGAGCGCAACGTCGGCACGAAGACCCCGCTGAAGCTGGAGCGCGGTCTGAACGCGCTGTGGACCAACGGCGGTCTGCAGTACGCGATGCCGATCCGCTAAGGACGGAAAGGGGGACCGCGGACCACAGGGAGGCCCGCGGTCCTTCCTTTTTTGACGACGGGCAGGGCGGTTTCAGGGCGACAAGAATCAAGGCCCGTGCCGCAGGCTCGTTTGGGAGACGATATACGTGGCGCAAGATGCGGCGGACGTTCGGGAGGCGGCCGGCGCGCTTACGCCATGCTGGTGAGGGGAGAGAACCGTGGCCAGCGAGACCCGGGACACCGCGCGCCCAAGCGCGCCTGGCGGTGTTTCATTTTCCCTCAGCGACCCGACGGTCCGTGCCGTGTTCTACCAGGTTCTGGTGGTCGGCATCGTCATCGCGGTCGGCTGGTTCCTTATCCACAACACGCTCGACAACCTGTCGAAGCGGTCCATCGCGACGGGATTCGGATTCCTGGACCGCGAGGCCTCCTTCGGCATCGGTGAGAGCCTGATCGACTACCACCCGCGGGACAGCTACGGCCGGGCCTTCCTGGTCGGCGTGCTGAACACGCTGAAGGTGTCGATCATCGGCGTCGTCCTGGCGACCGTGCTGGGCACGCTGATCGGCGTCGCCCGCCTGTCGAGCAATTGGCTGATCGCCAAGCTGGCCTCCACCTATGTGGAGATCGTCCGCAACATTCCGCCGCTGCTCCAGCTCTTCTTCTGGTACGCGCTGGTTTCGGAAAGCATGCCGCCGGTGCGGCAGGCGCTGAACCCGATTCCCGGCGTGTTCCTGTCGCAGCGCGGCCTGTTCGTGCCGGTGCCCTCCGCCGACCCCGTATGGGGCACGATGGGCTTCGCGCTCGCCATCGCGGTGATCGGCGTGATCTTCCTGCGGCGTTGGGCCAAGGCCCGTCAGGAGCGGACGGGCCAGCCCTTCCCGATCGGAACGGCGAGCCTCGGTCTGCTGATCGGCCTGCCGCTGATCGCCTACATCGCCGGCGGCGCGCCGACGGCGCTGGACGTGCCGAAGCTGCAGGGCTTCAACTTCGTCGGCGGCGTGGTCCTCACCCCGGAATTCTTCGCGATCCTGGTCGGGCTGGTCGTCTACACCGCCGCCTTCATCGCCGAGGTGGTGCGCAGCGGCATCCTGGCGGTCAACTGGGGCCAGACGGAAGCCGCAAGGGCGCTCGGCATCGACAGCGGCAAGACGCTGCGGCTCGTCGTCCTGCCGCAGGCGCTGCGGGTGATCGTGCCGCCGCTGACCAGCCAGTATCTGAACCTGACCAAGAACAGCTCCCTGGCGCTCGCCATCGGCTACCCGGATCTGGTGTCGATCGCCAACACGACGCTGAACCAGACCGGTCAGGCGATCGAGGGCGTGGCGATGATCATGGGCACCTATCTGGTCATCAGCCTGGGCATCTCGATCTTCATGAACTGGTACAACAAGCGCATCGCGCTGGTGGAGCGCTGACGGCCATGACAGACAACGTCCATACCGGCAACGTCCATACCGGAAGCATTCCCGACGAGCGTCCGCCGTCCAACACCGTCGGCCCCGTGGCGTGGCTGCGCAACAATCTGTTCAACACCTGGTACAACGCGCTCCTGACGATCCTGATCGCCTGGCTGCTGTTCAAGGCGATCCCGCCGCTTCTCGACTGGCTGATCTTCAGCGCCAACAGCTTCGGCACGCCGCCCCAGGTGTGCCGGCAGGAGGGTGGCGCCTGCTGGACCTTCGTCAGCGAGAAGCTGCGCTTCGTCATGTTCGGCACCTTCCCGTACGACGAGCAGTGGCGACCGCTGATCACCATCGTGATCATCATCGCGCTGGTGCTGGCGAGCTGCGACCGCCGCTTCTGGAAGCCCTGGCTGGGCCTCCTGTGGATCGCCGGCCTGACGGCGGTGGGCGTGCTGATGTGGGGCGGCGTCCTGGGCCTGACCTATGTCGAGAACACGCTGTGGGGCGGCCTGCCGCTGACCCTGATGCTGTCGGTGGTCGGCCTGTCCGTGGCCTTCCCGGCGTCGGTCCTGCTGGCGCTCGGCCGGCGGTCGCAGCTTCCGGCCATCCGCGTGATCTCGGTGACCTACATCGAGCTGATCCGCGGCGTGCCGCTGATCAGCCTGCTGTTCATGGCGTCGGTGATGTTCCCGCTGTTCCTGCCGACCGGCGTGAACTTCGACAAGCTGCTGCGCGCCCAGATCGCCTTCATCATGTTCGCCGCCGCCTACATGGCGGAAGCGATCCGCGGCGGCCTTCAGGCTATCCCGAAGGGCCAGTACGAGGCGGCGGACGCGCTGGGCCTGAACTACTGGCAGGCGATGGGCAAGATCATCCTGCCGCAGGCGCTCGCCATCTCCATCCCGCCGCTGGTGAACACCTTCATCAGCTTCTTCAAGGACACGTCGCTGGTCATCATCATCGGCCTCTACGATCTGCTGGGCACGGCCAAGGCGGCGCTCTCCGACCCGGCCTGGCGCGGCTTCTACCGCGAGGCCTACCTGTTCATCGGCGTGATCTACTGGGTGTTCTGCTACTCGATGTCCAAATACAGCCAAAAGCTCGAACGCGACCTGCGTCGCGGTCACCGTCGCTGAGGGAAGGGGAAAAGAGATGACCATGGCCCAAACAGCCGGCGCCGCGCGCAGCTTCCCCCAGGGGGAACCGATCATCCAGTGCCAGGGCGTGCACAAGTGGTACGGCGAGTTCCACGTCCTGAAGAACATCGACCTGTCGGTCGCCAAGGGCGAGCGGATCGTGATCTGCGGCCCCTCGGGTTCCGGCAAGTCGACCATGATCCGCTGCCTGAACCGGCTTGAGGAGCACCAGAAGGGCTCCATCGTCGTCGACGGCATCGAGCTGACCGGCAACCTGAAGAACATCGAGCTGGTCCGCCGCGAAGTCGGCATGGTGTTCCAGCACTTCAACCTGTTCCCGCACCTGACCGTGCTGGAGAATTGCACGCTCGCCCCCATCTGGGTCCGCAAGAAGCCGAAGGCCGAGGCGGAGGAGATGGCGATGCGCTACCTGAAGCGGGTGCGCATCGCCGAGCAGGCGCACAAGTATCCCGGCCAGCTTTCCGGCGGCCAGCAGCAGCGCGTGGCGATCGCCCGCTCGCTGTGCATGAGCCCGAAGGTCATGCTGTTCGACGAGCCGACCTCCGCCCTCGATCCCGAAATGGTCAAGGAGGTGCTGGACGTCATGATCGGTCTGGCCGAGGACGGCATGACCATGCTCTGCGTCACGCACGAGATGGGCTTCGCCAAGTCGGTCGCCGACCGCGTCATCTTCATGGACCGCGGCGAGATCGTCGAGCAGAACACGCCCAATGAGTTCTTCAACCACCCGCAGTCGGACCGGACGAAGCTGTTCCTCAGCCAGATCCTGAACCACTGATGCTCATAACCGCGCCGGAACGGCTTGTTCCGGCGCGGTAAACCAGCGCAACCCGCAAGGAACGCTGGCGGGTTGCCCCGGTTTCGGGTTGAATGCAGTCCGTTCGTGCTGTCTGCCGCTATGCACAACGGAGCCTGCCTGATGGAGCTGCTGAGTCCCCGTCCCGGAATTGGCCAGATCAAGCCCTACCGTCCCGCCCGACCACCGCAGGACGGCGCCGCCTGGGTCGATCTGTCGCTGACGGTCAATCCGCTGGGACCCGGCAAGAAGGCGCTCACCGCCTACCGCCACATGGCGGCGCAGATCCACCGCTATCCCGACTGGTCGCAGGACCGCCTGCGCCACGCCATCGCCCGGCGCTACGATCTGGACGCCGGCCACATCACCTGCGCCAACGGCTCCGATGAGATGATCCACCTCGTCACCCAGGCCTTCGCCGGGCCGGGGGACGAGGTGCTGTGCCACGAGCACGGCTACCGCGGCTTCATGAAGGCGATCCGCGCCGCCGGCGCGACTCCGGTGATCGCCGCGGAGCGCGATCTGGTCGTCGATGTCGAGGCGATGATCGACCGGGCGAACGAGAAGACGAAGCTCTGCTTCCTCGCCAACCCGAACAACCCCACCGGCACCTACATCCCGTCGAACCTGGTCCTGCGGCTGCGCGCCGGCCTGCCCTCGCACACGCTGCTGGTTCTCGATTCGGCCTACGCCGACTATTGCCGCCGCGACAACTACAGCGACGGCACGGCGATCGTCGAGAATTCCGACAACGTGCTGATGGTGCGCACCTTCTCCAAACTGCATGGGCTGGCCGGGCTGCGCGTTGGCTGGGCCTACGGCCCGGCGGGGGTGATCGAGGCGGTCAACCAGACGCGCGGCCCCTTCAACGTCGGGATCGCCGCCCAGGCCGCGGCGGAGGCCGCCATCGGCGACACCGAGCATGAAGAGGCGACCTTCGCCCACAACAGCGCGTGGCTGCCCTGGCTGAGCCACGAGCTGGAGCAGCTCGGCGTGCGCGTCTATCCCAGCGTCTGCAACTTCATCCTGGCGCGCATCCCGACCGACCCATCGCTCGGCGTCCAGGCGGTGCTCGACCATCTGGCGCGTCGCGGCATCCTGGTGAAGCCCACCCAGGATTACGGGCTGGCCGACTGCCTGCGCATCACGGTCGGGCGGGAGGACGAAAACCGGGCTCTGGTCGCGGCTCTGGGAGAGATTCTGAGCTGACCTCCGGCTCCTCGCCGGGAACCGGTTCGGGCATCGGGTCCGGATGCCGGGCGTGCTCGCGGGCGAAGATGAACAACCCGGAACCGACGACGATCACGATGCCGACCAGCGAGAGCAGGTCCGGCCACTCGTCGAAGAAAATCGCCCCGATGGCCAGCGCCCACAGGATCTGGCTGTACTGGGCTGCCCCCACCCGGTCGGCCGGGGCGAAGGCGGCGGCCAGGGTGAACAGGGCCTGGGCGGCGAAGGTCGTGGTGGCGAAGCCCACCGTCAGAATCCATTGCTCCCGCGTCGGCCACTCGAAACCGGGGATCATCAGCAGTCCGGACACGACGGCGGTCGACAGGAACACCGTCCCGATCAGGGTGAATCGCTTTTCGGAATGACCGATCATGCGCCCGGTGACGACCACGACGGCGGAGCTGAAGGCGCAGCCCAGCGCCGCGAAATGGCCAGGCAGCAACTCGCGGAACCCAGGGCGGGCGACGATCAGCACGCCGATGAAGGCCGCCCCGACGGCCAGCCGCCGGCGCCAGCGCACCGGCTCCTTCAGCACGACGATCGCCAGCAGCGTCACCAGGCTGGGCATCAGGAAGATCATTGCAAAGGCTTCCGCGAAGGGAAGGCTTCGGAACGACATGACGCTGAGCGGGGTGGAGGCCGCCACGAAGACCAGCCGCACCGTCATCAGCCAGGGCCGGTTCCAGCGCAGCAGGTCGCCGACACGGTCGCCCCTGGTCATGAAGACCGGGGAGAGCAGCAACGGCAGGATGTAGGCGAAGAAAGTGACCTCGAAGGGGTCCAGCCCATGCCCGATCGCCTTCACCAGCGCATCGCCCCAGGCGAAGAAGGCGAAGGCCAGGAACGCGAACAGAATGCCCTTCGTCATGGCGTCGGTGTCCTGGCGTTCGGAGCAGCGGAGAGCGGACCGGGACGGCCCGTCACTCGTTGATCGGAATGTGCGGCGCCGAGGTCCGCGGCAGCCAGCCGAGGAGCCGGGGATCGCGGATCTCGCGGGTCACATGCCGGTAGGGCACGAACCCCATCGACTGGTAGAGCGGCAGCGCCTTCGGATGGTCGAAGGTGCAGGTGTTGACGAGAAGCCGCTTCGTCCCGCCCTGCCAGGCCAGCCGGATCGCCGTGTCGAGCAGCCAGGGGCCGAGCTTCAGGCCGATGAAATCGGGGATCAGCCCGAAATAGGCCAGATCGGTGTCGTCCTCCCGCCGGTCGATCTCGGCGTAGCCGGCCGGGGTGCCGTTCACGTAAAGGACCCAGATCTCGACCCGCGGGTCGGTGACGACGCGCCCCAGTTCCGGCATCGGCATGCGCCGCCGCTCGTGCCACAGCCAGGGCTCGCCCACCGTGTCGTAGAGATAGCGGTAGTAGGAGGCGGTCGGCGGGTTGGCCCGCACCAGCGCCACGTCACCCGCCGGGCGGGGCAGGGGCGCGTGGGCCGGCGGGGTCGTCATCTCCAGATAGGTGACGATGACGGACAGGCAGCCGGGCGGCACCGGCGCCACGATCCGGGACGGCGACAGGGACGTCCGGGGAGGCGGCGTCAGGGAGAATCGGTCTTCAGCCATTTCTGCATCACGGTAACGGGACCGGTGGCATAGCCCAGCCGCTCATAGAACGCCACCACGGCGTGGTTTGTCGCGCGCACCATGAGTTGCGCCTTGGGCATGCCTGCCTCCACCAGCCAGCCCTCCGCCGCCTGGACCATCGCCCGGCCGTGACCGTGCCCGCGGCAGGTGGGATCGACCGCCAGATAGTAGAACCAGCCGCGGTGCCCGTCATGACCGACCATGACGGACGCCACGGTCCGCCCATCCTCGCGGCCGATCAGGATGGTCGCGTTCGGCTTCGACACCGCGAGCGCGATGTCGGCCACCGGGTCGTTCCACGGCACAACGAGGTTGCAGGCGGTCCACAGCGCCACCACGTCGTCACAGTCCGCCGCCTCGTAATGACGGATATCCAACGCTCCGGTCACCGCTTCACCGGCCCGGTCTCCAACGGCAGATCGCTGCGCAGCCCCCATTCCGCCCAGGACCCGTCATAGACGGCCACATCCTCCTTGCCGGCCGCGGCCAGACCGAGGGCAAGCACGCAGGCGGTCACGCCGCTGCCGCAGGAGGCGACGATGGGACGCTCCAGGTCAAGCCCGGCGCCCTTCGCCCGCTCCGCGACGGACTCGGGCGGCAGCAGGGTCTTGCTCTCCCCGTCGATCAGGTCCGTGTAGGGCAGGTTGAGGCTGCCGGGGATGCGCCCGCTGCGGCGGCCCGGCCAGGGCTCGACGACGGCGCCCTCGTAGCGGTTGGCGCCACGGGCGTCCACCACCTGATCGACCCGCGAGTCGATGTTGGCGAGAACCTCGTCGGCCCGGCGCAGCAGGCCGGGTCGCAGCGCCGCCGTGAACGCCGCCGGGGCCGGGTCGGCCGGACCGGATTCCAGCGGCCGGCCTTCCGCGATCCATTTCGGCAGGCCGCCGTCCAGAACGGCGACGCGGCCGTGCCCGAACAGACGGAACATCCACCAGACGCGCGCGGCGGCGGTGGCCATGCCGGCGCTGTCATAGACGACCACCGTGTCGCCATTGCCGACACCGAGCGCCCCGACCTTAGCCGCGAAGGTCGCCTCGTCCGGCACCATGTGCGGCAGGGGGTGGGTGTCCGGCTGCGCCACGTCGTCAATGTCGATGCGCATGGCGCCGGGGATGTGCCGCTCCAGGAACTCGACGCTCGGGTCGCGGCCGGAGCCGGGCATGAACCAGGAGGCGTCGAGGACGCGCAGGCCCAGCTGGCCCAGCCGCTCCGCCAGCCACGCCGTCGAGACGATCGGGCCGGGGAGGGTGTGGATGGTGTGCGATTCGGTCATGGAATGTCCTCCCCGTTCAATCGCGCAGCGCGACGATCACGCGCCGGTTCTGCTTGCCCTTGTTCTCGATCTTCACGACGTCGAGCCCGCCGATCTCACCCAGCCGCTTCACATGGGTACCGCCGCAGGGCTGGCGGTCAACCCCGGCGATGTCCACCAGCCGGACGCGGCCATAGCCGCGCGGCGGCTTGACCGTCAGGGTGCGGATCAGCTCAGGGTTGGCGTCCAGCTCCTCGTCGGTGATCCACAGAGAGCCGACCGGCGTGTCCGCTTCGACCAGCCGGTTCAGGGCCGCCGCGATGGCCTCCTTGTCGAGCCCCTCGGTCGGGACGTTGAAATCGACCCGGCTGCGCTCCGCCCCGACCTGGGCGCCGGTGATCGAGGCGCCGGGCAGGACCGCGCAGACGAGGTGCAGCGCCGTGTGCATCCGCATGTGACGGTGTCGGCGGTCCCAGTCGATCTCGGCCTCCACCGGGGTGCCGGGGGCGGGCAGGACGGTGCCGGGCTCGGGCACATGGATGACGTCGTCCGGCCCGTCGCCCTTCACCGTGTCCACGATGCGCAGCGTGGCGCCGGCGACGCGCAGCAGCCCGGTGTCGCCGGGCTGGCCGCCGCCGTTGGGGTAGAAGACCGTCCGGTCGAGTCGAATGCCCCGCTCGTCCGCGGATGTCACGGCGGCGGTGCAGGAGGTGGCGTAGGCGTCCTCGCGGAAGATCAGCTCCATGGGACCTCAGGTGCGTTTACGAATCCAGCCAATCGGGCACAGGCAGATTCTTCTCACGCAGGAAGGCCGGATTGAAGAGCTTCGATTGGTAGCGCTGCCCTCCGTCGCAGAGAATCGTCACGACGGTGTGCCCCGGCCCCATCTCCCTGGCGATGCGGATGGCCGCCGCGACGTTGATGCCCGACGAGCCGCCCAGCACCAGACCCTGCGACTTGATCAGGTCGAAGATGACCGGCAGGGCCTCCTCGTCGGGGATCTGCAAAGCCTGATCGACCGGAGCGCCCTCCAGGTTGGCGGTGATGCGGCCCTGGCCGATGCCTTCGGTGATCGAGCTGCCCTCGGCCTTCAGCGTCCCATGGGCGTAGTGATGGTAGAGGGAGGCGCCCATCGGGTCGGCCAGAACGATGCGGACGTCCGGGTTGCGCTCCTTCAGCGCCAGACCGACGCCGGCCAGCGTGCCGCCGCTGCCCACCGCGCAGGTGAAGGCGTCGATCCGCCCCTCGGTCTGGGTCCAGATTTCCGGACCGGTGGTCAGACGGTGGCCCTCGCGGTTCGCCACATTGTCGAACTGGTTGGCCCAGACGGCGCCGTTCGGCTCGGTCTTCGCCAGTTCCTCGGCCAGGCGGCCGGAATAGCGGACGTAGTTGTCGGGGTTTGAGTAGGGCACCGCCGGCACAAGGCGAAGATCCGCGCCGACCAGGCGCAGCATGTCCTTCTTCTCCTGGCTCTGCGTCTCCGGCATCACGATGACGGTGCGGTAGCCGAGCGCGTTGCCGACCAGCGCCAGCCCGATGCCGGTGTTGCCTGCCGTGCCTTCCACGATGGTGCCACCAGGACGTAGCAGGCCCCGGCGCTCGGCATCGCGGACGATGGCCAGGGCCGCGCGGTCCTTCACCGAGCCGCCGGGGTTGAGGAACTCCGCCTTGCCCAGGATCTCGCATCCCGTGGCCTTCGACGGCCCTTCCAGCCGAATCAGCGGCGTGTTGCCGATGGAGCCGATGAAGCCGGTGCGGATGTCCACGGACTGTCTCCCGAATCGAATGATGAGCCGGGCAACACTATCGGATTGCGCACCAGGGAATTCAAGATCGGCTTGTGAAATGCAGCATTGAACGAAATCAGATCGTCCTTTCTATTCCTTAATCCACTCGCCGCGCAGCCGGTCGCGGTTCCGCGCGAACCAGCCCAGCGCGATGATGGCGATGGAATTGTTCAGCCGGTTTTCGTCGAGCAGACGGATCGCCTCGTCGGCCGGGATGACCATGATGCGGATGTCCTCGTGCTCGTCCGCGCAACCGCCCGTCGCGGCGAGGCCCCGGCTGTCCACCCGCCCGCAGAACACGGTGACATGCTCGTCGTACGCCCCCGGACTGGGGTAATAGTCGCAGATCGTCTCGATCTCCTGGACGGTGCAGCCGGCCTCCTCCCTGGCCTCGCGCCGCGCCACCTGCTCGGGAGTCTCACCCTCGTCCAGCAGGCCGGCGACGATTTCCGTCAGCCACGCCCGGCCGCCCGCCGCCGAAGCCGAGCCGACCCGGAACTGCTCGATCAGCACGACGCTGTCCCGGTCCGGATCGTAGAGCAGGACGCCCACGGCCTCACCGCGCACGCAGACCTCGCGCGGCGGCAGGACACCGCTCCAGGAGCCGTCGAACCTCTTGTGGCGCAGGCGGTAGACGTCGACCTTGAGGTAGCCGTCGTAGGCTCTCTTCTTTTCTTGGATCTCGATGTCCGGGTGATCCACGGGCGGGTCTCCTTGGCTTGCGGGGCGTGCACGGTCCAAGGATTTAGCGCATCCGCCGGTCCGGGGCGAGGCGGCCGGTCGTTTTCCGTCAGAAGGTCGGGTTCAGCTTCAGCGTGCTGTAGCGGTCGGCGGAGGGGACGGCGACCGGTTCCAGCTTGGGACCGCGCAGCAGCTCCAACGGAACGGTGACGCCGGCCGGACCGAGATCCCAGACCTTGCGGTAGAAGTCCGCCAACCCCTTCGGCCGCTGGCCGGCGACTCCGACGATCATGTCGCCGGGCCGGATTCCCACGGTCGCGGCCGGGCTCTGCGGGGTGACCCGCTCGACCATCAGGCGACCCTGCTCCTCGCGCAGGGTGACGCCCAGCCAGGGGCGCGCCGGCTCCTGACGCCGCCCGAAGGCCAACAGATCAGCGAGGATCGGCTTCAATGCGGAGACCGGAACGAACATATTGCCGGGGATGCCGCCGTGTGCCGGCACCGCATCGCGGACGATCAGCGAGCCAATCCCGACCAACTCGCCCTTGCGGTCGATCAGAGCGGCGCCGTTGAAGCCCATGATCGGCGGGGTGGTGAAGATCGCCTCGTCCAGCAGATACTCCCAATAGCCGGCGAACTCGCGCTTCGCGGCGATCAGCACCGGCTGCACCCCGGTCGACCCCTGCCGGGTGAGCACCATGGCGCGCTCGCCCTCCTTGATCGCATCGGAGTCGCCGAGCCGGACGGGGGCGGCGCTGAAGCCCATGCCGGCGCGCAGCAGCCCGAATCCGCTGGCCTGATCGTACGCCACGAACTCGGCGGGATAGCCGCGCCCCTCGCCGGTGGTCACCTGGAGCTGCGACGCCTCCAGAATCGTGTAGCCGATGGTCAGGATCAGTCCGGATCCGTCGATGACGACTCCGGTCCCCTCGCGCTCCGTGCCGAGCGAGCGGGCGCTCTGGCTGTCGGGAAGGATGGTGGCCGAGATGCGGACCAGGGCGCCCGCCAGCTTCGCCGCGTCGAGCTGGTCCGCCCGTGCCGCTGTGACAGGAACAATCACTGAAAGGAAGGCTGCAAGGCAGGTCGCAAAACAGGTCGCAAAACAGGTCAACGTCCAGGGGATGCGGCGCCAGCGACCCGACATGCTTCCCTCCCTTGCCGGAGTCGAGTCGGGCGGGACGCCGGATTGCTCGATCCCCGAATTAAACATGAGCGTCAGGGCGCTCGCATCAAGGGGTTCTCTGACTCGACGGAGGCGCACCTGTCCGGCACGTGAAACCTCCACCCGCCGACAAACGTTACCCGCGTCAACGACACCATGAAGGACGGCGCCGATGCCCATCAACAGCGAACATGAACTCGAACAGGCGGTGGCGGAGTTCCAGCGTCTCGCCGACGAGCCCGCCGGTTCGTCCGGCGAGCGCCGGAAGCTCGAACTGGATGCGGAGATCAAGGCCTTCTACGCCCAGCACTCCGACGACATGCGCAAAGGCAAGCCGCGCCACGAGTAACACACCGCCGCCGACATCGGCGCGCATTTCTTCATCGACGCGGAGGGGGCGGCTGGCCGACACTGCCGCCGCTCCCGGAACAGATTGCCGTTCCGGGGGGCCGTCGTTGAAGGAAGGAGCGCGTCCCCACGATGAAGCGAATCGACAATTGCTACACTTGCCTGTTCTGGGAAGGGCAGGGCATCCGCCAGAGGGGACCGAAGGGACTGTGCCGCCGCTTTCCGCCGCAGGTGACCCCGCGCGACACGGAAGGGCGCTTTCCGATCACCCTGTCCACCGACTGGTGCGGCGAATGGAAACGCGACATTGGCGACCCTGCCGGCGAGGCCGCGGACAACCGCCTGATCTACGACGACCCGCAATCTCGATAGACATCCGCAGAGGGTGGCCCGCCCGGTCATCGGGCCATCAGGCATCCGGTTCAGCCGGGCATTTCAGCGGGGCATCGGTGTGACCACCATGGACCGCTGGTTTTCCGGCAGCACGGCCTCGCCGCGGACCAGCATCCGGTGCCAATCGACGCCCAGCAGGACGATGGCCACCACCATGGCCAAGGCAATGATCGCCACCGCGGCGACCCAGCCACCCTCTTCCTGCCGGCCATCGGGCCGAGGGGGCACTCCCTTGGGCGTGAAGGGTCGAAAACTGAGGGGGAGAATGGTCATGGGTCGCCTCCACCGCTGAACAGGCGCAATCCCGACTCGGATGGGTATACCGTGGAATTGTAACGCCGGAAGCGCAGTGGCGGCATCAAGCCTTCGGTCGGAACGCTCGTTCCTTCGGATGATGCCGGAAGCGGTGTCGGCAAAAGGACATTACGAATGACTGCTATGAGAAAAGGCCGAGCCCGCGAGGACTCGGCCTTTTCATCGAAGTGGCTCCCGGTGCTGGACTCGAACCAGCGACACGCGGATTAACAGTCCGCTGCTCTACCGACTGAGCTAACCGGGATCAGTCTGACCGGTCTTTGCGAGGCGCAACGTCCGGCGTGGGCGGCTATATAGCGGACCCTCTGACGCTTGCCAAGTCTTTTGATGGCAAAAAATCGACGGCTGGGGCAGGGCGGATGGCGGCGCCGACGCGACGCGAAAACGCGGAAAAGCACCGGCCTGTAGAGGCGCGATGCTTATCGAACGCTTTGATTTTTCTGATGTCTCAGCCGTATCAAGGATGGAGGCACGGGCGGGAATCGAACCCACGTACACGGATTTGCAGTCCGCTGCATCACCACTCTGCCACCGCGCCATCCTTGCGTCTGGCACCCCCTAGCGGGAGCGCCGCGGCGTGGGAGCGGACGTATACTGCTGTTCACGGGGGTGGTCAAGCGCCTTCGTGGCGTATTTCGATCATCCGGTGCGGCGTTGTGTTCGTGAGACTTTGAAGATATATACGCGACGAGGCAGCGAGGCCGCGCACCACGGCTTGGCGCCGCGCTCCGTCCACCAGATT
Source organism: Azospirillum himalayense (assembly GCF_042657465.1). Lineage (NCBI taxonomy): Bacteria > Pseudomonadati > Pseudomonadota > Alphaproteobacteria > Rhodospirillales > Azospirillaceae > Azospirillum > Azospirillum himalayense. The sequence continues at coordinate 86,337 of NZ_JBHSLC010000008.1, forward strand.
GTAAGCGACCGCCATGTCCGAATACGCCGCCGCCCGTCTCAACATGGTCGAAGGGCAGATCCGACCGAACAAGGTGACCGACCAGCGTCTGGTCGATGCCATGCTCGACATTCCCCGTGAACAGTTCGTGCCGAAGGCGGCGCGCGGTATTGCCTATGTGGACGAGGATCTCGCCATCGGCAAAGGCCGCTACCTGATGGAGCCGATGGTCTTCGCCCGCATGCTCCAGGAAGTGGGCATCGACGCGAACGACGTCGTGCTCGACATCGGCAGCGGCTCCGGCTACTCGACCGCCGTGCTGGCACGCCTCGCCGCCACCGTCGTCGGCATCGAATCCGATGCCGAACTGGCCCGGCAGGCCACGGAAGCGCTGAGCGCGGTCGGCGCCGACAACGCCGTCGTGATCACCGCCCCGCTGACCGAAGGCTACCCGCAGCAGGCCCCCTACGACGTGATCGTGATCGAAGGCTTGGTGTCGGAGGTTCCGGACGGTATCCTTTCCCAACTGGGCGAAGGTGGGCGACTGGTCGCCGCCGTCCTCGGCGAGCGCGGGGTCGGCGAGGTGAAGCTGTATCAGCGCAGCGGTGACGTCACTTCGGCCCGCACCTTGTTCGAGGCGCACACGCACCCGTTGCCCGGTTTCGAAGCCAAGCCGAAATTCGTATTCTGATCGCAAAGTGAGTGATCCCGGGGGCTTCGGCCCCCGTCGCCCCGTCCCCCAGCCTGTCACCTTGCCTTTCACCGGCCGCTGTCCTGCGGCCCGCAACGGAGAATCAAGGCATGCCGGCGCCGTTTGACATGGAAGTCGAAGACCTCGACCGTATCCGGACATCCGGCGGCGATCCGCTGGTCCTCGACGTGCGGGAACCGGGGGAGGTGGCCATCTGCGCCCTTCCCGACAGTCTCCACATTCCGATGGGGGCGCTGCCCGCCCGCGTCGGGGAGTTGCCGCGGGACCGCGACATCGTGGTCGTCTGCCACCATGGCGGGCGCAGCGCGCAGGTGACCATGTGGTTGCGTTCCCAGGGGTTTTCCCGCGCCACCAATCTGAATGGCGGGGTGGACGCCTGGGCGCGCCGAATCGACCCGAACATGAAGGTCTACTGAACATGACTGTGCGAAGCCGTTTCGCGCGCCACTTGATGGCGACCGCCCTCACGCTGGGGGTTGCCTTCGTCGGGGGCATCGACACCGCGTCGGCCCAATCCCTCGAAGACGCGCTAGCGCAGGCCTATTCCAACAATCCGGCGCTCGCCGCGCAGCGCGCCCGTCAGCGCGCCGTTGACGAAAGCGTCCCGCAGGCGCTGTCCGGCTACCGTCCGACGGTGCGGGCGACGGCGGGGATCACCCGCGAGGCGACCGACAGCACCTTTCAGGGCGGCGAAACCGGCTCCGAGAACAACGCCAAGAGCGTCGGCATCTCTGCCACCCAGCCGCTCTACGATGCGACCGTAGGGCCGGCCGTCCGCCGTGCCGAGCGCACGGTCGAAGCCCAGCGCGCCACGGTGCTCGCCAACGAGCAGCAGATCCTCCTGAACGCCGCAGCGGCCTATTTGGACGTCGTGCAGAACCAGGCGGTGCTGGAGCTTCAGGCCAACAACGAGCAGGTCCTGCGCCGCCAGCTCGACGCCGCCCGCGACCGCTTCCGCGTCGGCGAATACACCCGCACCGACGTCAGCCAGTCCGAATCGCGCCTGGCCGCCTCCATCGCCGCCCGCATTTCCGCCGAAGGCACGCTCCAGGCGTCGCGCGCGACCTACGAGCGCGTCGTCGGCTCGATGCCGGGCAAGCTGAAGGCGCCGAAGCCGAAGTTCAAGCTGCCGGGGACGCTGGACGAGGTCGTCGAGATGGCCCGCTCCAACAACCCGTCGGTGCTGTCGGCCACCTACACCGAGGCGGCGCAGCGCGAGGCGGTGGACCAGCAGTTCGGCCGCCTTCTCCCGTCGGCCAATCTGTCGGCCCAGGCGAACCGCACCATCGACGCGGGCCGCTCGTCGGGCATCGACATCAAGCGGCAGGACGGCGCCCAGCTCACCGCGCAGATCACCATCCCGCTCTATCAGGCCGGCCTGCCGGAAGCGCTGACCCGCGAGGCGAAGCACACGGCGAATCAGGCCCGCCTGCAGATCGACGACACCCGCCGCCAGGCGGTCGAGGCGGCGATCAGTGCGTGGCAGGCCCTGCAGGCCGCGCGGGCGAGCATCGAATCCTACAACTCCCAGATCCGGGCCGCCGAGATCGCGCTGGAAGGCGTGCGGCAGGAGGCCCAGGTCGGCTCGCGCACCGTGCTTGACGTGCTGAACCAGGAGCAGGAGCTGTTGAACGCCCGCGTCAACCTCGTCCGCGCCCAGCGGACCGAGATGGTCCAGGCCTTCACGGTCCTCGGCGCCATCGGCCAGTTGACGGCACGGCAGCTCAACCTGCCGGTCCAGTATTACGACGCCGACACGCACTACAAGCAGGTGCGCAACAAGTGGATCGGAACCGGCGTGCCGGAGTGACCGCACTTGAATGCCGCTTCCTGGGTGATCACCCCCAGATGATCAAAACGGCCCGCCTCGGCGGGCCGTTTTTGTCTGGTGGCTTTTTACCCAGTCCTGCCCTAGTGTCCGCGTCAGGATGACGTCTCCGGGTTTGCCACGATGAGCGATAAAGGCCAGCAAGAACCGTCGATGGAGGAGATCCTCGCCTCCATCCGCCGCATCATCTCGGAGGATGGCGAACCCGCGAAGGCGGAAGCGGCGCCCCCCCCGCCGCCGCCTCCCCCACCACCTCCTCCGCCACCGCCGCCGCCGCCTCCGCCTCCCATGGAGGAGGATGACGACGACGTCCTGGAACTCACCCAGATGCTCCAGGAGGAGGCGCGGAGCGAGCCCGACGAGCCGGACCCCGATCCGTGGCGCGACGAGCCGGCCTTTGGCGGCATGGCCGATCCGGAGCCGGCCTTCCATGAACCGGACCCCGAACCTCCGCCCCCGCCACGACCGGCCGCGAAGCGTCCGGCGCCGGCCTTCGACGATTTCGACGATGACGAACCGCCTCCGCCGCGGCCACGCATCCGTCCGTCCGATCTCGACAATGGGCTGATCTCCCGCCGGGTGGCCGAGGAATCGTCCCACCATTTCACGCATCTGGCGCGCCAGCTCGGCGACGACCTGTCCATCGGCCCGATGCCCGTCGGCGTGCGCACCGTGGAGGAGGTCGTCCGCGAGCTGTTGAAGCCGTTGCTGAAGGAATGGCTGGACGAGAACCTGCCGACCATCGTCGAGCGGCTGGTCCAGCAGGAAATCGACCGGATGATCCGGCGGTCCCAGAAATTCTGAGCGGCGTCACGCCCGCCATGCATTCCGTTTGAATTCGTAAGCGAAAGTTCCTGGTGATGTTGGAAAAGACGTACCGGCCCGCCGAGGTCGAGGAAAAGCACTACCGGCTGTGGGAAGAGACGGGCGCGTTCGCGGCGAAGACCGAGTCGAACGGCAAGCCCTACACCATCATGATGCCGCCGCCGAACGTGACCGGCAGCCTGCACATGGGCCACGCGCTGACCTTCACGCTCCAGGACGTTCTGACCCGCTACAACCGGATGCGCGGGCGCGACGCCCTGTGGCAGCCGGGCACCGACCACGCCGGCATCGCGACCCAGATGGTCGTGGAACGGAATCTCGCCAAGGAGGGCAAGACGCGCCACGACTTCGGCCGCGACGCCTTCATCGACAAGGTGTGGGAGTGGAAGGCCGAATCGGGCGGCACCATCACCCGCCAGCTCCGCCGGCTCGGCGCCTCGCCCGACTGGCCGCGCGAGCGCTTCACCATGGACGAGGGGCTGAGCCGCGCCGTCCGCAAGGTGTTCGTGGAACTGCACAAGCAGGGCCTGATCTACAAGGACAAGCGGCTGGTCAATTGGGACCCCAAGCTGCACACCGCCATCTCCGACCTCGAGGTCGAGCAGAAGGAGATCAAGGGCAGCCTCTGGCACTTCCGCTATCCGATTGAGGGGGAGGCGGACCGCTTCATCGTGGTCGCCACCACGCGCCCCGAGACGATGCTGGGCGATACCGGCGTCGCCGTGCATCCGGAGGACGAGCGCTACAAGGACCTGATCGGCAAGAATGTCGTGCTGCCGCTGGTGGGGCGCCTGATCCCCATCGTCGGCGACGAGTACGCCGACCCGGAGACCGGCTCGGGTGCTGTGAAGATCACCCCGGCCCATGACTTCAACGACTTCGAGGTTGGGCGGCGCAACAACCTCGCGGCCATCAACATCATGGACCGCGACGCCCGCATCACCGGCGACGAGGTCCCCGAGGCCTACCGCGGGCTCGACCGCTACGAGGCGCGCAAGAAGGTCGTGGCCGAGCTGGAGGCGCTGGGCCTTCTGGAGAAGATCGAGCCGCACACCCACATGGTGCCGCACGGCGACCGCTCCGGCGTCGCCATCGAGCCCTGGCTGACCGACCAATGGTACGTCGACGCCGCCACGCTCGCCAAGCCGGCCATCGAGGCGGTGGAGACCGGCAAGACCGTGTTCGTTCCCAAGCAGTGGGAGAACACCTATTTCGAATGGATGCGCAACATCCAACCCTGGTGCATCAGCCGCCAGATCTGGTGGGGCCATCAGATTCCGGCCTGGTACGGTCCGGACGGCCATTTCTTCGTCGAGGAGACCGAGGACGCGGCCATCGCCGCGGCCAAGGCCCATTACGGCAGTGATGTGGCGCTGACCCGCGACCAGGACGTCCTGGACACTTGGTTCTCGTCGGCCCTGTGGCCCTTCTCCACGCTGGGCTGGCCGGACGAGACTCCGGAACTGGCGCGCTACTACCCGACCGACGTTCTGGTGACGGGCTTCGACATCATCTTCTTCTGGGTCGCCCGGATGATGATGATGGGCCTGCACTTCATGAAGGACGTGCCCTTCCGGACGGTCTACATCCACGCCCTGGTCCGCGATGAGAAGGGCCAGAAGATGTCGAAGTCCAAGGGCAACGTCATCGACCCGCTGGAACTGATCGACCAGTACGGCACCGACGCGCTGCGCTTCACCCTGACGGCCATGGCCGCCCAGGGCCGCGACATCAAGCTGGCGGTCAGCCGCGTCGAGGGTTACCGCAACTTCGCGACGAAGCTGTGGAACGCAGCGCGCTACACCCAGATGAACGGGGTGGCCCCGGTCCCCGGCTTCAAGCCGGTGGGTCTGACCCAGACGGTCAACCGCTGGATCGTCGGCGCCCTGGCGGAGGCGGCGAAGAAGGTCGGCGAGTCCATCGAGGCCTACAAGTTCAACGAGGCCGCCAACACCGCCTATGCCTTCACCTGGGGCACCTTCTGCGACTGGTACCTGGAGTTCACCAAGCCGATCCTGAGCGGCACGGACGAGGCCGCCATCGCCGAGACGCGGGCGACCACCGCCTGGGTGCTGGACGAGATCCTGCACATGCTCCACCCGCTGATGCCCTTCATCACGGAGGAGCTGTGGGAGCAGCTTTCGGACGACCGGGCGAACCGCCTGATCTCCGCCCGCTGGCCGGAGCATGGCGCGGAACTGATCGACCCGGCCGCCCGTGACGAGATGGATTGGGTGGTCCGGGCGATCTCCTCGGTCCGCTCCATGCGGTCGGAGATGAACGTGCCGCCCGCGGCCCAGATCGAGCTGAAGCTGAAGGACGCCGGTCCGGAGAGCCTGAAGCGGCTGGACACGCACCGGGACCTGATCCTGCGCATGGGCCGTTTGGCCAGCGTCGAGCCGCTGTCCGGCCCGGTGCCCAAGAGCGCCGTCCAGGCGGTGCTGGACGAGGCCACGCTGATCCTGCCGCTGGAGGGCATCGTCGATCTCGACAAGGAGCGGGCGCGCCTGACCAAGGAGATCGAGAAGCTGTCCGGCGAGATCAAAAAGATCGACGCCAAGCTGTCGAACGAGCAGTTCGTCGCCAAGGCGCCGGAAGAGGTGATCGAGGAGCAGCGCGACCGCCGCGACACCGCGGAGCAGGCCCGCGACAAGCTGCAGAAGGCGCTGGAGATGCTGGCCGCGTAAGGCCGGTCATCTGGACCAGAAAAGCGAGGAAGGGCAGGGGCTTCGGCTCCTGCCCTTTCCTTTTGTCTGAAGAGTGCCGGACGGCTTGGTGCCTCAGATCTTGATGGAGGACACGAAGCGGTCGGCGTCGGCTTCGAGCTGCCGGAGCTCGTCGGCCAGTTGGGCAGCGGAATAGATCATCTCGATCGCCGATTTGCCGGTTTCCGCGGCGGTGATCGCCATCGTGCTGACGCTCTCGGTCACCTCGTGGGTGTTGTCGTTGGCCCGGCCCACCGCACCGACGATCTCCTCGGTCTGTTCGAGCTGGTCGCGTACGGCAGCGGACACGTCCTCCGACAGATGAGCGACCTCCTCGACGGTGGTCCGGATCGACCGGATCGCCTCGACGACGGAGCCGGTGGCCTCTTGGATGGCGCCGACCTGACCGGCGATGTCCTCGGTCGCCTTGGCGGTCTGGTTGGCCAGCACCTTGACCTCCGCCGCGACGACGGCAAAGCCCTTGCCGGCCTCGCCGGCGCGGGCGGCTTCGATGGTGGCGTTCAGGGCCAGCAGGTTCGTCTGCCCGGCGATGTCGTTGATCAGCCGGACGATCTCGCCGATCCGCTGCGAGCTGTCGGCCAGCGCCGCCACCGCCGAGTCGCTCTGCCGGGCGTGGTCCACGGCGCGGCGGATCGCCGTGCTGGAGGTGGTCACCCGCCCGCCGATCTCGCCGATGGAGGCGGACAGGGTGCGCGACACGTTGTTGACGATGCCGACCACCTCGGACGTCTGCTCCGCCTTCTCCGACGTGTCGAGCGCCTGCTCCTTCATCTTCTCCGCGGTGTCGCGCAGGATGTGGGCGCCGTTGCGGATCTGGTCGGCGGCGTGGCTGACCGTGTGCAGCACGCGCCCGAAGGCCGAATCGAAGTCGTGGGCGATGGCGCGGAGCGCGCTTTCCCGTTCCTCCTCCGCCCGCCGTTCGGCCCGGCGGGATTCCTGCTCCAGCTCATGCGTGCGCTGAAGATTCTCCTTGAACACACTGACGGCGCGGGCCATCGCACCGATCTCGTCGCGCCGCCCGGTCTCCGGAACGGTGGCCGTCCGGTCGCCGCCGGCCAGCCGTTCCATCACGCCCTCGATCAGGCGCAGTGGCCGGGTGATGCTGCGGGCGACGAGCAGGCTGATGATCGCGAAGCCGACCAGCAGGACGGAACCGACCTGGAGCACGTTGGCGATCACCTCGCCGCGCACCCGGTTCTGCGTCTCAACCGCCCCGGCCATGCCGGCGTTGGCCGAATCCAGCAGGGCTTCGAAACGCGGCACCATCGCCTGGAAAGCGTCGTTGAAGGTCTGCACCTCGGCCCGGAAGGCCTTGGTGGCGTCGACGAACCGGCCGAGGTCTGTGCGGTAGGTGCGGGCCTGCTTCTCCAGCCTGGTCTGGGTGGACGCGTCCAAGCCCGAATCGGCGAGGAAGAAGGTGAATTCGTTGAAGGCCTTGCGGTGGCCGGACAGCAGCGATTCGTCGCTGTAGATGATGAAGTCCTTCTCCATCTTCCGCATGGATTCCATGCGGCCCGTCAGCTTGTCGGCGTTCGGCCACTGCTTCAGCTCGTCCTCGATGGCGCGGGCCGAGGCGCGCAGGACGCCGCGCAGACCGCTGTCGTCGGACAGCCCCAACTCCTTGGCCCGCGCGACCACCGACGAGAAGCGCTCCTTCAGCGTGCCGATGCCCTGCGACAGGTGGTCCAGCTCCTCCTGCGGCAAGCGCTCCACGCCGCGTTCCTTGAGATTGTCCAGCAGGCGGGACGCTTCCTCGGCGTTCTTCGCGAAGGCGTCGGCCGCCGTCTCGTCGCGGTCGGCCACGAAGCGCAGCGCCTGGAAGCGCAGGCGGCTGGCCCGGCGTTCGATGGCCGCCGTGTGCTCATAGGCGTCGCGGAACTGGTCCAGTTCGGCGGTCGCCTCGAACATGCGCTGGGCGCCGACGGTGACCGTCCCGCCCAGCAGGCCCAAGGTGACCACGGACGCGGCGACCAGCAGCGCGATTCGCGTGCCGATGGAAATGTTCGACAGCATATGCGGGAAATCCTTGGTTGCACCGCGGACCTTACCCGCCGCCGAAGACGCCGCTGTTACGGATCAATGGCGGATTCGTTACCGTGCCGTCGCCCCCTGGGCATCGGGGATGAACATCCGTATCTAGAAACCACCGAAAATCGAAAGGGGAGGTCGGCTGTTGTCCTTCGTGCTGTCGAAGCTGCTGTGGCTCCTGGTCTCACCGGGCAATCTGCTCGTGCTGATCCTCACCGCCGGGACGGCGCTGCTGTTCACCCGCCGTATGGCCCATTGGGGGCGGCGGCTGGTCGTGGCGGTGACCGTGGGCTTCGTCATCATCATGGTCACACCGATCGCTTCTTGGGTGGCGCTGCCGTTGGAGGAGCGTTTTCCCCGTCCCGACCTGCCGGAGCGGGTGGACGGAATCATCATGCTTGGCGGGGCGGTGAATCCCCCGATCACCCGCGACCGTGGGGAACCGTCCCTCAACGACGCGGCGGAGCGCGTCCTCGGCTTTGCCGAACTGATCCGCCGCTATCCCCAGGCGCATGCGGTCTTCTCCGGCGGTTCGGGACGGCTGGCCGGCCAGGACGCCCTGGAACTGCGCGAGGACCTCGCGGTCCGCGGCGCGCTTCGGCAGGTCGGTATCGACCCGGACCGCGTGACCTACGAGAACGAATCCCGCAACACTTGGGAAAACGCCCTGTTCAGCCAGCGGCTCGTCGAGCCGAAGCCGGGCGAGCGATGGGTTCTCGTGACCTCGGCCATGCACATGCCGCGGTCGGTCGGCATCTTCCGGCGCATCGGCTGGGAGGTGATTCCCCATCCGGTGGATTACCGCACGCGCTTCGGTGGACGCCCCTTCTTCCGGTTTGAGTTCGACAAGCAGATCGATGCTCTTCAGGATCCGGTCCGCGAATGGATCGGCCTCGTGGCCTACCGCCTGATGGGACGGACCGACACGCTGTTTCCGGGGCCCGCCCATGACCGCGATGCAGCGCAGGCGGGCTCCTGACGGGCGCTGCGCGGTTGGCGCGGAGAGGTAACTCGGCTAGAGTGGCACCACCAGATTTAGCGGGGTGGGGCCATGCGACGCGCGCATATGCTGAGGGGGGCGGTGCTGCTCGCAGGAGCGCTCACGCTCGCCGCCTGCGCGTCCGCGCCGCCCGCGCCATCCTCGTCCGGACTGCCGCGCAGCGGCGTCTACAAGGTCGGCAAGCCCTATCAGGTCAACGGCGTCTGGTATTATCCCGCCGAGGATTACTCCTACAGCGAAACCGGGATCGCCTCCTGGTATGGGCCGGGATTCCACCAAAAGGTCACCGCCAACGGCGAGGTTTACGACCAAAATGAGCTGACGGCCGCGCACAAGACCTTGCCCATGCCAAGCCTTGTGCGCGTCACCAATCTCGACAACGGCCGGTCGCTGGTTGTTCGCATCAACGACCGCGGCCCCTACGCCAATGGGCGAATCATCGACATGTCGCGGCGCGGCGCGCAATTGCTGGGGTTTGAAGGCACGGGCACGGCCAAGGTGCGCGTCCAGATTCTGGCCGAGGAAAGCCGTGCGGTCGCCGCCGCGGCCCGCCAGGGCACGCCGGCCCCGATGCTGGCGGAGTTGGACGGCCCGCCGCCGAAGGCCGCCCCGCGCGGTTCGGTGGAGGTCAGCGGCGCCGTCCGTCCGACCCCCGCCGCGGTCACCCGCGCCCCGGTGCCGCCGCCCACGACGGTGGCCGGCGACATGGTGGACGGCCGCTTCGTTCCAGCCCCGGTGGTCGCCGAGCTTCCGGTGAAGCCCTATGAGCAGATCTACGTGCAGGTCGGCGCCTTCGGCAGCCAGGACAACGTCACCCGTGTGCGCGCCCGTCTGGCCTCGCTCGGCCAACAGGCGCAGGTCACCCAGACGGTCGCCGGACGGCAGCGGCTCCAGCGGGTGCGGGTGGGACCCCTGGCCAGCGTGGACTCCGCCGACGCCGTTTTGAACCAGATCATCCAAGCCGGCCTTACCGACGCCAAAATCGTGGTTGATTGATCACCCGCGAGCCCAGTCCAAGCTTGGCCCGATATCGGGCCTCGTTCCGTTTCACGTCTTGTCCAGTCCGCGTTTTCGCGTTTCGAAGGGAGTTGTCATGGTCGCTGTCGTCCGCACCCGCGTTGCCCGCACCCGTTTCGCCATGGGCCTTGCGGTCGCGCTGTTCGCGGCGGGGGTGGGGCCGGTGGCTCACGCCGCCAGCATCGAAACCATCGCCAAGCAGGCGATCCTGGTCGATATCACCTCGAACACCGTGCTGTTCGAGAAGAGCCCGGATCAGCGCATGGCGCCGTCCTCGATGAGCAAGATCATGACGATGTACATGGTCTTCGACGCGATCAAGGAAGGCCGGCTGACTCTGGAGAGCACGCTGCCGGTGTCGGAGCGCGCGTGGCGGATGCAGGGCTCCAAGATGTTCGTGGAGCTGCACAACAACATCAAGGTCGACGACCTCATCAAGGGCGTCATCGTGCAGTCGGGCAACGACGCCTGCATCGTCTTCGCCGAAGGTCTCGCCGGCTCCGAATCGGCCTTTGCCGAGCGCATGAACAAGCGCGCCCGTGAATTGGGGCTGAAGGACACCAACCTGACCAACGCGACGGGCTGGCCCGACCCGAACCACTACATGACCGCCCGCGATCTCGCGATCCTGGCCGAGCATCTGATCAAGGATTTCCCGGAATACTACCATTATTACTCGATCCGGGAGTTCAAGTACCACGGCATCAACCAGGGCAACCGCAACCCGCTGCTCTACCGCGGCATGGACGTGGACGGCATGAAGACCGGACACACCGAGGCCGGCGGCTACGGCCTGACCGCCTCGGCGGAGCGGGAAGGGCGCCGTCTCATCCTGGTGGTCAACGGTCTGCCGAACATGCAGGCCCGCGCCGACGAAGCGGCCCGGCTGATCGAGTGGGGCTTCCGCGAATTCGCCACCTACGCCCTGTTCAAGGCGGGCGAGACGGTCGATCAGGTGCCGCTCTGGCTGGGTGCACAGGACACCGTTCCGGTCACCGTGCCGGAGGACATGAAGGTCACCATGGCCCGCGCCGACCGCAGCGGCATGAAGGTGTCGCTGGTCAGCAACGCCCCGGTCGCCGCGCCGGTGAAGAAGGGCGACGTGGTCGGCAAGGTGGTCGTGTCCGCGCCGGGCTTCCCGGGCAAGGAGTTCCCGGTGGTCGCCGCCCAGGACGTGGAGAAGCTGGGCTTCGTCGGCCGCGCCCTGGCGGCGGCGAAGTTCCTCATTTTCGGGGCGAGCTGATTGGTGTAAGCCGGCCCGTCACCGCCGGAATCCGGAACGCGGCGGGCCTCATCACCATCGGGAGCAGACCATGACGCGCGGGCGGTTCATCACGCTGGAGGGTGGCGAAGGGGCGGGCAAGACCACCCAGATCCGCCTGCTCGCCGACGCGCTGATCGGTTGGGGGAAGCGGGTGGTGCTGACCCGCGAGCCCGGCGGCTCGCCGGGGGCCGAGGAGATCCGTGGCCTTCTGGTGTCCGGCGAGACCGGCCGGTGGGGTCCGGTGACCGAGGCGCTGCTGCACACCGCCGCCCGCCGCGACCATCTGGAGCGCACCGTCTGGCCGGCTTTGGAGGCCGGGCACTGGGTCATCTGCGACCGCTTCTTCGACAGCACGATGGCCTATCAGGGCTACGGGCTGGGGCTGGAGCGCGATCTGGTCGCCACGCTGCAGGCCACGGCCCTGGGTGACTTCCGGCCCGACCTGACCCTGATCCTTGACCTGCCGGTGGAGGACGGGCTGGCCCGCGCCGCCGCCCGCCGCGGCGGGGAGGATCGCTACGAGCGCATGGACGTTGCCTTCCACCACCGTCTGCGCGACGGCTTCCTCGACATCGCCGCGCGGGAACCGGAGCGCTGCGTGGTCGTCGACGCCCGACACCCCGTGGAAATGGTGCAGGCGGCCATTCTGGACACGGTGACCCGCCGCCTGGGAGCCTCCTGAGGTGAGCCGCGCCCGCGCGCCCGAACCGCTCGCGGAGGAGGATGCCCTCTCCCCGCGCCGCAACCCCGAGCTGACCGGTCATGATGACGCCGAGCGCCTGCTGCTCGACGCCTGGAACTCCGGGCGGCTGCCGCACGCTTGGTTGATCGGCGGCCCGCCGGGGATCGGCAAGGCGACGCTGGCCTTCCGCTTCGCCCGCTTCGTCCTGTCCCAGGGGCTTGAGCCGCCGGACAACGGCCTGTTCGGCGCACCGCCGTCGCCCACTTCGCTTGCGCTGCCCCCGGACGCCCCGGTCTTCCGCCGTGTCGCCTCGGGCGGCCACGCCGACCTGCTGACCGTGGAGCGCCAACGCGACGAGAAGCGCGACCGGCTGAAGCGCGACATCGCCGTGGACGACGTGCGCAAGATCGGCCCCTTCCTGCGCAAGACCGCCGCCGAGGGCGGTTGGCGCGTTGCCGTGATCGACGGTGCGGACCGCATGAATCTCAGTGGCTTGAACGCCATTCTCAAGATTCTGGAAGAGCCGCCGACCGGCGCCCTGCTGCTTCTGGTCAGCGACAACCCCGGCGGCATGCTGCCCACCATCCGCTCCCGCTGCCGCAAGCTGACGCTTCAACCGCTTCCTGAGGAAACGGTCCTCAACCTGTTGGCCCAGCATCGTCCGGACCTGGGCAGCGAAGACCGGGCGGCGCTTGCCCGGCTGGCGGAGGGCAGCATCGGGCGGGCCATCGGACTGGCCGAGGCCGGCGGGCTCGACCTCTACCGGGAACTGATCGGGCTGCTCGGCACTTTGCCGCGGCTGGACATCACTGCCGCCCACGCCTTCGGCGACAAGCTGACCCGCAAGCAGGACGACGGTCTGTACGAGACGGCCACGGACCTGCTCGTCTGGTGGCTGGCCCGCTTCGTCCGGTCGCTGGCCCGCGGCGCCTGGCCGGCGGAGGTGGTGGCCGGGGAGGCCGCCCTGATGACCCGTCTGGCCAACGCCCGCGGCCTTGAACGTTGGGTGGAGGTGTGGGAAAAGGTCCAGCGTCACTTCGCCCGCGCGGAATCCGCCAATCTCGACCGCAAACAGGTGGTCCTGAACGCCTTGGCGACGCTGGAAGCGGCTGCTACTTAACACGGACGACACACCACGCCCACCCGGACCGGCGACACGCCGGGCCGGCGCATTCTCGGGAGAGCCTCTGCCATGACCGGGTCGAAGACCTTCTACCTGACGACTCCGATCTACTACGTGAACGACGTGCCCCACATCGGGCATGCGTACACCACGCTCGCCTGCGACGTGCTGGCCCGCTTCATGCGGCTGGACGGCTATGACGTGAAGTTCCTCACCGGCACCGACGAGCATGGCCAGAAGGTGGAGAAATCCGCCATGAACGCCGGCATCGCGCCGCAGGAGTTCACCGACCGCGTGTCGAAGAATTTCCGCGACCTCGTCTCGCTGATGAACTTCTCCAACGACGACTTCATCCGCACGACCGAGCCGCGGCACATCGCGTCGGTGCAGGAGCTGTGGCGCCGTCTGGAATCGGCCGGCGAAATCTATCTCGGCAGCTACGCCGGCTGGTACTCGGTGCGCGACGAGGCCTTCTACGGCGAGGACGAGCTGACCACGTCGCCGTCGGGCAAGAAGATCGCCCCGACCGGCGCCGAGTGCGAGTGGGTGGAGGAGCCGTCCTACTTCTTCCGCTTGTCGGCCTGGCAGGACCGCCTGCTGGCGTTCTACGAGCAGAACCCGGATTTCATCGCCCCCGCCGGCAAGCGCAACGAGGTCATCTCTTTCGTCAAGTCGGGGCTGAAGGACCTGTCGGTCAGCCGCACCACCTTCAAGTGGGGCATCCCGGTGCCGGGCAACCCCGACCACATCATGTATGTCTGGCTGGACGCCCTGGCCAACTACATCACCGCGGTCGGCTTCCCGGACGAGGGCGGCGAGTACGCCAAATACTGGCCGGCCAACCTGCACATGGTCGGCAAGGACATCCTGCGCTTCCACGCCGTCTATTGGCCGGCCTTCCTGATGGCCGCCAAGCTGGCCCCGCCGAAGCGCGTCTTCGCGCATGGCTGGTGGACCATCGAAGGCCAGAAGATGTCGAAGTCGCTGGGCAACGTCATCGCGCCGGAGACGCTGGTCAACACCTACGGCCTGGACCAGACCCGCTACTTCCTGCTGCGCGAGGTGCCCTTCGGCAACGACGGCGACTTCTCGCACAAGCAGATGGTGCAGCGGATCAACGGCAACCTCGCCAACGACTACGGGAACCTCGTGCAGCGCTCCCTGTCGATGATCGGCAAGAACTGCGGGGCCGCCGTGCCGCAGCCGGGCGCCTTCACCGAGGCCGACAACGCCCTGCTCGGCGCCGCCCGCAACCTGCTGCCGATCGTTCGGGCGGAGATCCAGTCGCAGGCCTTCCACAAGGCGCTGGACGCCATCTGGGCGGTGATCGGCGACGGCAACCGCTATGTCGACGAGCAGGCGCCCTGGGCGCTGAAGAAGACCGATCCGGCGCGCATGGCCACGGTGCTGTACGTGCTGGCCGAAACCATCCGCCAGCTCGCCATCCTGACCCAGCCGATCATGCCGGAAGCCTCGGCGAAGATTCTGGATCAGCTGGCGCAGGGGCCGGATGCCCGCGGGTTCGACCGGCTGGGGGCGGGCGGGGCGCTGGTCCCCGGCACGCCCTTGCCCACGCCGCAGGGCGTTTTCCCGCGCTACGTGGACGAAGCGAAGAGCTGACGAACGATGCTGGTCGATAGCCACTGCCATCTCGACTTTCCCGATTTCGCCGAGGAGCTGGACGCGGTCGTCGACCGCGCCCGGCAGGCGGGGGTGGGGCGGATGGTGACCATCTGCACCTACCTGTCGCGCTTCGACCGCATCCTGGCGGTCGCCGAACGGTACGACGACGTCCTGTGCTCGCTCGGCGTCCATCCGCATCAGGCCGCGGAGGAGATCGCCGGGGTGAGCGTGGACCGCCTCGTCGAACTGTCCACCCACCCGAAGGTGATCGGGCTGGGCGAGACCGGGCTCGACTACTTCTACGACAAGAGCCCGCGCGACGTTCAGCAGGAGTGCTTCCGCCGGCACATCCGGGCCAGCCTTCAGACCGGCATGCCGCTGATCGTGCACACCCGCGACGCTGACGACGACACCATGCGGATCATCCGCGAGGAAGCCGCCGGCCAGCCGGTGAACGGCTTGCTGCACTGCTTCAGCTCCAGGCGGCAACTCGCTGAAGAGGCTTTGGATTTCGGGTTCTACATCTCCCTGTCCGGGATCGTCACCTTCAAGAAGTCGGAAGACCTCCGCGCCATCGTGAAGGACGTTCCGCTGGACCGGATTCTGGTGGAGACGGACGCGCCCTATCTGGCGCCGGTGCCCTTCCGCGGCAAGCGCAACGAGCCGGCCTACGTCGCCCACACAGCGGCCTGCGTCGCCGGGGTCAAGGGCGTGGACGCGGCGGAGATGGCCCGGATCTCCACCGAGAACTTCTTCCGCCTGTTCCCCCGCGCCGGCACGGGCCAGCAGGCCGCCGCATGACCGGACAACGGGTCACGATCCTCGGCTGCGGCGGATCGCGGGGCGTTCCCGTAATCGGCCTCGGCTGGGGCTCCTGTAACCCGGCGAACCCCAGGAACCAGCGGATGCGCCCGTCCATCCTGGTGGAGTGGGAGCAGGAGAGGGCCGGGCAGGGCGGTGACGTCAGCGTCCTGGTCGACACCTCGCCGGACCTGCGCCAGCAGCTTCTCAACGCCGATGTGCGGCGGCTCGACGCCGTGCTGTGGACGCACCAGCACGCCGACCATTCCCATGGCATCGACGAACTCAGGGAACTGTGCCGCGCCATGCACGCGCCCATCGACGCCTTTGGCAGCGCCGATGATCTGGCCGAGTTGGAGCGGCGTTTCGGCTATTGCTTCGAGCCCCTGCGCCCTGGCGATCCTTTCTACCGTCCGGTGCTGACGCCTCGCGCCGTGGAAGGCCCGTTCGAGGTGCGCGGTCACCGGATCGTGCCGTTCGAGCAGGATCACGGCTATCTGAAGACCCTTGGCTATCGCTTTGATAAATTTGCCTACTCGACCGACGTTGTGAGATTGGATGAAGACGCCTTCGCGGCGTTGGAGGGCGTCGAGGTGTGGGTGGTCGACTGCGCACGGATCGAGCCGCCACACCCGGTCCATGCCCATCTCGTCCTGACGCTGGAATGGATCGCGCGGGTGCGCCCCAAGCGGGCCTACCTGACGCACATGGACCAGACCATGGATTACGACACGCTCCGCCGGCTGCTTCCCGCCGGAGTCGAGCCCGCCTATGACGGGCTCGTCATCGAGCTGTGAAAAGCACGTTGTTGAAGGGATGGGGCAGGGCGACGGTCAGTCGTCCGGCATGATGAGACCAAGCCGCCCGGCGACAAAACGGTCCGCAGCCGCCTTGGCCGCCTGATCCGCAGTCTGCGGATTCAGCTTGAACTTCTCACGATAAAGCTTTGATGTAACGGTGATAGCCGCGGGCAGGGCATGCACCGCCGCGCGGTACTCCTTCTCCGGCCAGATGTCGAAATCGCTCCAGGTTCGAAAGGCGGCCACGGCTCGTCCGCGCTGCTCGGCCATCTTCCTGGCCTCGGCGGACATGGGCGCTTCGAGAAGCGTGCTCGGCACCAGCGATGCCTGAAGGTCGTCCACCTCGAACTGGCGCTCATAACCGTGACGGATGCTGCCGCGCTCCACCAGGGCCGGCTCGATGGCCGGGTCCATGTGTGTGGAGACGGTCTTCCATTCCGGCAGATCGAACACCGACGATGGCGGGCTGCACAGGCCGGGCGTCTCGTCACGCGCGTTGCCCCAGAAGGCGCCGAAGGCCTCGAAAGCCGGCTGCCCATGCTTGGTGAACAGGAAGCAGGGCGCGTCCATCTCCGTGGTCGACAGAACGTGGCGCAGGAACAGCAGCAGCGTGCCCAGCGGCGCGCTTGGAACGTCACCGAGATTTGCCATCTCTTCAAGAAGATAAGGGTCTTTTGGAAGATCCTGGTTTAGGATTTCATCCACCAGCTTGCGCACCGTGGCGTCCTTGTCGTGGACCGCCACCGCGCCGCTTTGGTAGAGGTAGACCAGCCATGCCTTGGCTGGCGCACCGCTGTAGCGCTGAAGAGCCACGGCGGCGGCCTTGGCGTCCTTCGGAATGCTGGCGACGATCGTCGCCAGCTTTTTCTGAGCCGCCGAATTCTGGACGGCAAGGTCGGCGGCACGCGTCTCATACAGGGTACGGCAGGCCGGGATGGCGGATTTATCGGCGCAGGTCCCGTCACGTTCGGTCAGAAACGCCTTCTGCGCACGCTCGATGGCGTCCCGGCCGTCAACGGGAGTGTTTCCCAAGGTATCGCGCAGAAGCGTTGCCAAATCCTCCGCGGCAACCTTCAGATCGGCGCTGGCACAGATGGTCCGGTCAGTGCGACTGCTTGGCTTGGTGCAATCGGGCGGCGTCTGGGCCATGGCGGCGATCGGGATACAGAGCGACAGCATGGGACCGAGAAGCCACGAGGAACGAGGCATAAGGCGCAGCCTTCATCGACGGGATGGGACAGGGAACGGACACAGGAATCGAACTGGGACGATAGTGCATCGACCGGAACGCCGGAAGGGACGGAATGGTGCCCTGCTCTCTTCCTACAAGCTATATTTTCCATAATACAGATTATATGATTAACCTTTTTGCCTGGGGCGCCTCCACCCTTGGCGATCGCCAGAATGCGCGCTACATAAAGCGCAGTTTCTACTCAACGATCAGGTTCCGGTGAACGACGCCTTCGCGCCGACGGCATGGCGGCATCGATGCGCCGCGGCGCTGCTTGCCGCTGCCATCGGAGCCGCCGCGGCCGCTTGGCCGGTCCATTCCGCCACAGCCTCCGAGGCTCCCTCGGACGGCGAAACCGCACCCGCGCAGGCGCAGGCGCCTTCCACAGCGGACGATCCGCCGGTTCCCGCGGTGCCCGACCTCTCGGCGTTGCGCATGGCCCTGACGGAGTTTCAGTGCGCCGAGTTGGAGGTCGCCGTCGGCAAGGACCAGAGGATTGCGATTTCCGGCCTGACCGCGGGCGATACCGATCCGGACAGCCTCGCTCTGCTTGCGCAGGATTTCGTCACCGACCAGCGGGCCGCCGTGGACATCGAGCGGGTTTCCCCTGCCCTGTGCGAGCCCCTGACCCTGATCAGCGCGCTCCGGGCCACCAACGCCGGCATGGCGGCGCCCTTGTCGATCCGCCTGAAGGGTGGAGCCGGCACGGTGTTCGACGGCGGCCAGGATTTGGTGTTCGACGTGGCCGCCCCTGCCTTTCCGGCGCATCTGCAGGTGGACTATTTTACCTCGGACGGCGATGTCATTCATTTGTTGCCCAATCCGCTGGAAATCAGCGGTCGGGTGGAGGCCGGTGCGGTCCGCCGATTGGGAGAGCGCGGCGCCGGCGGGCGGTTCTGGAGCGTCGGGCCGCCCTACGGTCACGAATTGATCGTCGTGATCGCCAGCCCCACGCCGTTGTTCCCGTCACCCCGCCCCGAAGCCGAACCGGCGTCGTCCTATCTCCCGGCGCTGAAGCAGGCCTTGGACGCCGCTGCGCCAACCACGCTGGCCACCGCGCGATTTCTGAAAACCAGGGCGCCCTGACGTTCGGTCAGGCCGGAAGGAGGACGAAGCGGGCGAGGATGAGGGTGATGTTGTCCGGCCCGCCCGCGCCATTGGCGAGATCGATCAGCCGGGTGCAGGCATCCTCCGCGGCGGGAGGCGGCTGTTGGGTGAGAATCCGCTGGATCACGCCCTCCGGCACGATGCCGGTCAGCCCATCCGAACACAGAAGATAGAGATCATCGGGCTGCAGATCGTGGACGGCGATGTCGGGTTCGACCTGGTCCCCGGTGCCGAGCGCGCGGACGATGATGTTGCGTTGGGGAGCCTGCCCGCGGCGCCCGTTGTCGAGCCAGACTTGGTAAAGGCTGTGATCGCGTGTCAGCAGGCGCAGTTCTCCGTCGCGCAGACGATACAGCCGGCTGTCTCCGGCATGGAACACCACCACGCGCCCGATTCCCGGCACCCGCCAGAGCCCCACGAGCGTCGTGCCCATGCCGCGGCCTTCGGCGAAGCCGCGTTGGCGGTTCAGGGCATTGATGCGGCGGTTGGCGGCCACCACCGCGGAACGCACTGTCGATACGGCGTAGGCCGCCGCCCTTTCCTCCTCCGCTGGCGATGGGGTCCGACCATCATCGTCATGGTCTTGGGAAGCAAGGACCGCGGCCACCACCTCCACCGCGGTGCGGCTGGCGATGTCGCCACCCGCATGGCCCCCCATGCCGTCACAGATCACCGCCAAGCCGCGCTCCGGATCGAGGTGAAAGGAATCCTCATTGCGCGAACGGACACGGCCAACATCCGTTTGTCCGGCGGCGATCATCTCGATCAGGGCGGAATGCATCACGCGACCGGCTCCAACGCGTTACAGCCGAACCAGCTTTCTGGAAACAGCCTTCGGCAACGCGAAAAACCGCCTCGGCTTTGCGCAATAATGGCGGAGAGCGCGCGGATTGAACAGCCGGAAAGGACGCGTGAAAACGCCTCAGACGCTGACGTCGAGAAGCGTGCCCCGCTGCTTGCCACCATAGCCGGCGCCGTTGGTCCGCGCCTGGACCGCCGCCGTCTGCGGGTCGATCGCCTGACCCGACTGGGTCGCGTTGCGCGTTTCCCGCGTCTGGTCCATCTTGCCGACCGCCTGGGTCGCCTGGACCGTCTGGGTGCGCACGGTTGGGGTGGTCTGCTGCGCCGCCTGAACCGCCGGAGACATGGCCATCTGCATCGCCGGTGTGATCGGCGGCTGAGGCTTTGCCATCGGCGGCATATTGAGCGGATTTAACTGCATGTTAAGAAGATGCGCCTGGGCATTCACCGATTCAAGATCCGAATCGACGCAGCCACGGATTCTGAAGCGAAGACCTCACCAGCCTTCGCCTTTTCACGATCAGAAAGCGTCGAACTGCGTCAGATTGCCGGCTGCTGCTGGGTGATGCAGTGGATGCCGCCGCCGCCGCTCACGATGTCCAGGGCCGGAATCTGCACCACCTCGCGGTCCGGGAATGCCCGGCGTACGATGCGGAAGGCCTCGTCGTCCGCCGAATCCTCGAAGGCCGGCATGACGATGCCGCCGTTGGCGATGTAGAGATTCGTGTAGGACAGGGTCAGCCGCACGCCGTTCTCGTCGCGCCGCGCCGGCTGGCGGACCGGGATGACCTCCAGTTCCCGCCCCTGGGCGTCGCGGGCGCGCTTCAGCCGGTCGAGATTGTCCTGGAACGCCTTGAAATTGGCATCGCCGGGATCGTCGGTGGTGATCGCCATGACGACGCCGGGCTTCACGAAGAGGGCGATTTCGTCGATGTGACCGTCCGTCTCGTCGTCCTGATAACCCTCGCCCAGCCAGATCACGCTGGAGATGCCGAGATGCTCCTTGAGAAGCGCCTCGATCTCCGCTTTGCCGAGATTCGGGTTGCGGTTGGGATTCAGCAGGCACTGCTCGGTCGTCAGCAGCGTCCCCTCCCCGTCCACATGGAAGGACCCGCCCTCCATGACCAGGGGGGCCTCGAAGCGGCGCAGGCCGAGATGCTCCAGCATCAGGCGCCCGACCTGCTGGTCCTTGGCGCTGTCCGGGTAGTTGCCGCCCCAGGCGTTGAAACGCCAATGGACGCCGGCCACCTGCCCTTTCCCATCGGTCACGAAGCTGGGTCCTGTGTCGCGAATCCAGGAATCGCTGATGGGCAGAGGCAGAATCTCGACCCCCGGCCCGCAGGCCAGGGAGGCGTCGGCGACGTCGGCGGGATCGCAGACCATGGTCACCGGCTCGAACCGGCTGATGGCGCGGGCGACGTCGGTGTAGGCGGCAGCGGCGGCGTCGAAGGCCCCCTCGGGCCACGTCTCGGGCCGGCACGGCCACGCCATCCAGCAGCGGGTGTGCCGTTCCCATTCGCCCGGCATGGTGAAGCCTTCCGCCGCCGGTGTCGTCATCTTTGAATCTCCTGCCAAATCCCTGAACTGTCCGGCTCTTGTGCGTGGCCGGAGCGGGTCGTCACGGCGTCACCCGTGACCCACGGTCACCCTAACCACGGAGTGGAGGATTTGGCAACGGCCACCAAGGGGCCACTGGAATGCCCGAAAGGGCGGCGCGCTCGACCGCTCAGCGGCGGGAGGGCGGACGGTCCGAATAACGGCGCTTGGGCGCCGAAAAAGGCATCGAAAAACCAAGACGAAGCATCGGGAACCATAAGAGCGCACGCACGATACGGCCTCATTCGCTGTTGCAGATGCCAATACAATAGCAAATGCAACGGCGAACGGCCACCCCGCCTGCTGCGGCCTGATGGCATAGCCCCTATGAGGCGGTATTTGGGGATGACAGGGGGCTTTTCAGCCGCCCTGCACCGCCATCTGCTCGTCCCGCTTCCTCTGCCGTTCCTGCCGCGCCATCACCAGACTGGCGATGAAGATGCCGGTGGCGACCACCACCATCATCAGCGTCGCCAGCGCGTTGATCTGCGGGCTGATGCCGAACTTCACGCTGGAGAAGATGACCATCGGCAGCGTGGTGGAGCCCGGCCCCGACACGAAGCTGGCGACCACCACGTCGTCGAGCGACAGGGTGAAGGCGAGCAGCCAGCCCGACACGATGGCCGGCGCGATGATCGGCAGGGTGATGACGAAGAACACCTTGGCCGGGCGGGCGCCCAGGTCCATCGCCGCCTCCTCCAGGCTCTCGTCCAGGCTGACCAGCCGAGACTGGATGATGACCGCCACATAGGCCATGGTGAAGGTGGTGTGGGCGATGGTGATCGTCGTCATGCCGCGCCCGTCCGGCCAGCCGATGGCCTGCTCCAGCGCCACGAACAGCAGCAGAAGCGACAGGCCGGTGATGACCTCCGGCATGACCAGCGGCGCGGTGATCATGCCGCCGAACAGCGTCCGCCCGCGGAACCGCCCGAAGCGGGCCAGCGCCAGACCGGCGACGGTGCCGAGCACCACCGACGCGGTGGCCGACATCGCCGCCACCTTGAGCGACAGCCAGGCCGCCCCGAGCAGCTGGTCGTTCTGCAGAAGTTCCGCGTACCATTTGGTCGAGAAGCCGCCCCACACCGTGACCAGACGCGACTCGTTGAAGGAGTAGAAGATCAGCAGCGCGATCGGCACGTAGAGGAAGGCGTAGCCGAACCACAGCGCCCAGGCCAGTTTGCCCATCTGCTTCATCGCCCGGCCTCCGTCTGGCGCCCCTGGACATGCTGGAAGACCATGATCGGCACCACCAGGAACAGCAGGAGCGCGATGGCCACCGCCGAGGCGACCGGCCAGTCGCGGTTGGCGAAAAACTCGTTCCACAGCACGCGGCCGATCATCAGCGTGTCCGGGCCGCCCAGCAGTTCCGGCGTCACGAACTCGCCGACCGAGGGGATGAAGACCAGGAGCGACCCGGCGATGATGCCCGGCAAAGACAGCGGCAGAGTCACCGTCAGGAACGCCTTCCAGGGCCGGCAGCCGAGGTCCGCCGCCGCCTCCAGCAGCGTCGGATCGAGCTTCTCCAGCGTCGCGTAGAGCGGCAGGACCATGAAGGGCAGATAGCAGTAGGTCATGCCGATGTAGACGGCCCAGTCCGAGTAGAGCAACTCGAACGGCTCCGTCGTCAGGCCGGTCCATTGCAGCAGGTTGTCCACCACCCCGTTGGCCTTCAGGATGCCGATCCAGGCGTAGATGCGGATCAGGAAGCTGGTCCAGAAGGGCAGGATGACCAGCATCATCAGCGGCCCGCGCTTGGACGGCTCCGCCCGGGCGATGGCGTAGGCCATGGGGTAGCCCAGCAGCAGGCAGCAGACGGTGGTGACCAGCGCAATCTTCACCGAGTTCAGATAGGCCAGGATGTAGAGGTCGTCCCCGCCCAGCCGCAGATAATTGGACAGGTTCAGCAGGATCTGGAGCTTGGTCGTGCCCGCGTCCTCGTCCACCAGCCAGTCGATCAGCGGTGCGTAGGGCGGCTGCGCCAGCATCGCCTCCGACAGGCTGATGCCGAAGACGATCAGGAAGGGCACCAGGAAGAACAGCAGAAGCCACAGGTAGGGGATGGCGACCACCACCCCCCGCCCCCACAGGCCGATCCGGCGCAGAAGATCGATCATTGCGTCAGCACCACCCCGGCGAAGGGACGCCAGCTCAGATGCACCTCGTCGTCCCAGGTGATCGGCATCTCGGTGCGCCGAACCACATTGGGCGCCGTGACGCGCACCGTCTTGCCCGTCTTCAGCTCGACCAGATAGATCGACACGTCGCCGAGATAGGCGATCTCGCGCACGATCCCGCTGGTGACGTTGCGCCCATCAGCGTTGGCCGGCGGCTCCTTGCTCAGCGCGATCTTCTCCGGACGGACGGCGACGCCCACCGTCGCGCCGGCGGGGACCGCCACCGCGTGGTTGATGTAGAGGTCGCAACCGGCATCCTCGGAGCGGATCAGCACATGGTCGGCCTGATCCTCCACCACCCTGCCCTCGAACATGTTCACCGAGCCGATGAACTCGGCGACGAAGCGGGATTGCGGGTATTCGTAGATCTCGGTCGGCGTGCCGGTCTGGGCGATGACGCCGTGGTTCATCACGGCGATCCGCGAGGACATGGTCATCGCCTCTTCCTGGTCGTGGGTGACCACGATGAAGGTGACGCCCAGCTTCTCCTGGATGTTGACCAGCTCGAACTGGGTCCGCTCGCGCAGCCGCTTGTCCAGCGCGCCCAGCGGTTCGTCGAGCAGCAGCAGCTTGGGCCGCTTGACCAGAGAGCGGGCCAGCGCCACGCGCTGCCGCTGGCCGCCGGAGAGCTGGTGCGGCTTGCGCTTGCCGAACTGGCCGAGCTGGACGAGGTCGAGGATCGCCCCCACCCGCTCCTTGATTTCCGCCTTGGCGACGCCGTCCTGTTTCAGGCCGAAGGCGACGTTCTGCTCCACCGACATGTGCGGGAACAGGGCGTAGGACTGGAACATCATGTTGACCGGCCGCTCGTAGGGCGGAATGCCGGCCATGTCGACGCCGTCGATGAAGATCTTGCCCTCGGTCGGCGTCTCGAACCCGGCCAGCATGCGCAGCAGGGTCGTCTTGCCGGAGCCGGAGCCGCCGAGCAGGGCGAAGAACTCACCCCGGTAGATCGACAGGCTGACCTCGTCCACGGCGACGAAATCGCCGAAGGTCTTGGTCACCTTCTCGATTCGCACATAGGGCTTCTGTCCCGGGTCCTGCCAGGGTTCCAGGCGCGTGGGCTTGCGGATCGGCTGGACGGCCATGCGGGTCCTCTCGGCGTCCTCTTCTCATGCGGACGGCACCCGAAGGCGCCGTCCGCATGCCCCTCTCAATCAATGCTAAAGCATTGATCTGCCGGGTTTCACGGCCGGAAAATGATGGGAACGATCATTTTCCGGCCGTATCATGGGAACGCCCCGGCCGTTCCCGATGGGAAACGACCAGGGCGCGTGTCGTGCGTGCCGGTTCGCGGCGCGCTTACTTGCCGGTCTTGACCTTCGTCCAGACGCGGGTGCGGGCGCGGTCGGTGGTCTGCTTGATCGACTTCAGGGCGAACAGCTTGAGGCTGCTGTTCTCCGGCAGGAAGACGGCGGGGTTGGTCTTCACGCCCTCGTCCACCGAGGCCAGCGAGGCCGGAACGGCGTTGGCGTAGCTGACCGTGTTGGACACCGCCGCGATGTTCGCCGGGTCCAGGATAAAGTTGATGTAGGCGTGCGCGCCCTCCTTGTTCGGCGCGTCCGCCGGGATGGCCAGCGTGTCCCACCAAACCTGCACGCCTTCCTTCGGCGTGACGAACTCGACCTTCACGCCGTTCTTGGCTTCCTCGGCGCGGGCCGCACCCTGGATGGCGTCGCCGTTGTAGGCCATGACGACGCAGGCGTCGCCGCCCGCCAGGATGTTGATGTTCTGGCCGGTGACGAACTGCTTGATGTAGGGGCGGACCGCCAGCAGCGTCTTCTCGACCTTGTCCAGATCCTCCTTCTTCTCGGAGTTCGGATCGAGGCCGAGGTAGTTCAGCACCGACGGGATCACGTCGATGGCCGAATCCATCACGGTGATGCCGCAGGCCGCGACCTTCTTCGCCACCTCCGGCTTGAAGATCAGGTCCCAGCTGTCGAGCGGGACGTCGGGGGCGACGGCCTTGATCTTCTCCGGGATGATGGCGATGCCGACCGTGCCGCCCAGATAGGGCACGGCGAACTTGTTGCCGGGGTCCGAGTTCTCAAGGAGCTTGAGAACCTTCGGATCGACGTTCTTCAGGTTCGGGATCTTCGCCTTGTCGAGCGGCGCCACGACCTTCGCCTGGATCATGCGCGACAAGGTCGGCTCGGCGGTCGGGACGATCACGTCGTAGCCCGACTTGCCGACCAGCACCTTCTGCTCCAGCAGTTCCAGGCTGTCGTACAGGTCCACCTTGGTGTCGTAGCCGGTGGCCTTGGTGAAGTCCGCCAGCGTCGATTCGCCCAGATAGTCGTTCCAGATGTAGATGTTGACCGGCTTCTTGGCCTGGGCCAGCGCCGGGCCGGCGATGGCGATCGCCGCGACGGCGCCGATGACGCTGAGAGCGAAACGTTTCATGCAGAAAGCCCCCGAATTCTGGATCGTTCGTCAGTTCGTGACTGGTCGACTTTTTTCCATTCGACGTGAGGGGCGGCGTGCGTTGCACGGCGTCCCCGGCGCGAGCGCTATTGCACCCACGGGGGGGTTCGTTGTCAACGATTTGCGGGTGGTTTTGCGGGTTTTGCGGAACGCAAACGCCCCCTTCCGCGGCAGCGGCGGAAGGGGGCGGAAAAATGCTCAAACGTTCAGCAGAAGATTCTCGCGCTCCCAGGAGCTGATCACCCGGTGATAGGCCTCGTACTCCGCCTCCTTCACGCAGGTCACCGCATCCAGGAACTTCTCGCCCAGCACCTCTTTCAGCGGCTTGCAGGCATTGAACTTCTGGAGCGCGTCGCCCTGGTGGCGCGGCAGGGTGAAGGCGAGCCGGTAGGCGGACCCCTTCACCGGGTCGGTCGGCTCCAGCCCCTGGGCCATGCCGAGATAGCCGCAGGCCAGCGACGCGGCGATGGCGAGGTACGGATTAGCGTCGGCGCCGGCCACCCGGTTCTCCACCCGGCGCGAATCGGCGGGCGAGACGGGAACGCGCAGGCCGGTGGTGCGGTTGTCGCGGCCCCAATGCACGTTGATCGGCGCGTCGGAGTTCGGCACCAGCCGCCGGTAGGAGTTCACGTTCGGCGCCAGCAGCGGCATCGCGTAGGGCAGATACTTCTGGAGCCCGGCGATGTGGGACATGAACAGCGGCGTGTCCGCCCCGTTGGCGTCGGAGAACAGGTTGCGCCCGGAATCCGCATCGACCACCGACTGGTGGATGTGCATGGCGCTGCCCGGCTCGTTCTGCATCGGCTTGGCCATGAAGGTCGCGTAGACCTGATGGCGCAGCGCCGCCTCGCGCGCCGTCCGCTTGAACAGGAAGGCCTGGTCGGCCAGTTCCAGCGCGTCACCGTGGTTGAAGTTGATCTCGATCTGCGCCGCCCCGGCCTCGTGGGTCAGGGTGTCGATGTCGATGTCCTGCGCCTCGCAGAAGTCGTAGACCATCTCGAAGATCGGATCGAACTCGTTCACCGCGTCGATGCCGAAGGCCTGCCGCCCGCTCTCCACGCGTCCGTTGCGCCCGACCGGCGGCACCAGCGGGTAGTCGGGGTCCTTGTTGACCTGGACGAGGAAGAACTCCAGCTCCGGCGCCACCATCGGCTTCCAGCCGCGCTCCTCGTAGAGCGACAGCACCCGCTTCAGGACATGGCGGGGCGAGAAGTTCACCGGGCTGCCGTCGGCGTAGACGCAGTCGGTGATGACCTGGGCGGTCGGCTCCTCGTACCAAGGGACGAAGCGGATCGTCCGCTCGTCGGGGATCATGTAGATGTCGGAATTCTCGTCCGAGGTGACCGAGTCGTCCTCCGGATACTCCCCGGTCACGGTCTGGACGAAGATCGCCTCGGGCAGCCGCAGACCGCGGTCGCGCAGGATGCGCAGGAACTTCTCGGCGGGCACGATCTTGCCGCGCGCGATGCCCGACATGTCGGGCACGAGGCATTCCACTTCGGTGATGCGGTTCTTCTTGATGAAGTCTTCCATGAAACCCATGAACGTATGGACCGCACCGGACGGTGGGCAGCCCCTCCCTGCTGTGAACGACCGCCTTACTATGATCCCGCACCCCCTCCTCGCGCCAGAGGGGAACAAAGATCCTGCCCATATGACCGCTGGAATCATTGACGGGGCGGGGGTCCCTCCCCTAACTCGGCGGTCATGCCGACATCATCCCACATCCGCTCGTGGTACGCCGACACCGCGACTCCCCACCCGCAGCACCCGGCGCTGGAAGACTCGCTGTCCTGCGACGTCTGCGTGGTCGGCGGTGGCTACACCGGGCTGATGACCGCGCTGGAGCTGGCCGAGCAGGGCTACGACGTGGTTCTGCTGGAGGCCAACCGCGTCGGCTGGGGCGCGTCGGGCCGCAACGGCGGGCAGATCATCACCGGCTACAACAAGTCGATGAGCACCATCGAGCGTTGGGTCGGGGCGGAGGATGCCCGGCGGCTCTGGGGCCTCGGCGAGGAGTCCAAGGCGCTTCTGGCGGAGCGGGTGGCGAAGCACGCCATTCCCTGCGACCTCACCTGGGGCTTCGCCCATGCGGCGGTGAAGCCGCGCCACATGGACGACGTGGCGGCCATGGAACGCGAGATGCGCGACCGCTACGGCTACGACAAGGTCCACGCTCTCGACCGCGAGGCCATGCGGGCGGTGGTGGGCAGCGACGCCTATGTCGGCGGGCTGGCGGACGACGGAAGCGGCCATCTGCACCCGCTGAACTACGCGCTTGGCCTCGCCGCCGCCGCCGCCCGGGCCGGCGTGCGCATCTTCGAGGACAGCCGCGTCACCGCCATCGACACAGGGGATCGTCCCGTCGCCACCACGGCGAAGGGACGGGTGTCGGCGCGCTTCCTCGTGCTGGCCGGGAACGCCTATCTGGGGGCGCTGGCGCCGCGTCTGTCGGCCGTGGTGATGCCCGTCGCCACCTACATGATCGCCACCGAACCGCTGGGCGAGGCCACCGCGACGTCCCTGCTGCCGACCAATCTGGCGGTCAGCGACATGAACTTCGTGCTGAACTACTTCCGCCGCTCCGCCGACCAACGGCTGCTGTTCGGCGGCGGCGTCAGCTATTCCGGGCTGGACGCGCCGGGGCTGAAGATCGCCATGCGCTCCAAGATGCTGGCGGTCTTCCCGCAGCTCCGCGGCGCGGCGGTCGATCATTTCTGGGGCGGCCTCGTCGCCATCACCATGAATCGCATGCCGCAGGTCGGGCGGCTGACGCCCACCACCTATTTCGCCCACGGCTATTCGGGGCACGGCGTGGCGCTGGCCGGCATGGCCGGGCGGGTCATGGCGGAGGCGATCCGCGGTACGGCGGAGCGGTTCGACGTGTTCGCCCGCGTGCCCCACCTGCCCTTCCCCGGCGGGCGGCGATTCCGCACGCCGGCGCTTGTCCTCGCGATGCTCTGGTTCCGGCTGCGCGATCTGCTGTAACCTGCCCGTCCCATTCCCGCTTCCGGTCCCCGCCCATGTCCGATGTCCCCGATCCCGAAACCGGAAGCACGGAAGCCGCCGAGGCGACGCCCGCCGCCGCAGTGGCCGATGCCGCAGTGGCCGATGCCGCCCCCTCGGTGCCGATGCGGGACACGCATTTCGATTTCGAGCACAAGGTGTTCAGCCTGTCCGGGGCCTTCTTCTGCATCGACCCCTCGTCCAAGCAGCCGGTGCTCCACATCCTGCTGGGCGATCTGAAGGCCGCCCTGCCCTTCAACACGCTGATGGAATCCTTCGACATCAAGGAGGACAGCCGCGACTCCAAGCTGCTGGATGTGGTGGAAAAGGGCTTGGCCTATGTGAAGCAGATCCGTCCCAGCGAGCAGATTCCCGGCGAGTTGCTGGACGGCCGCGCCTCCTGGTCGGTGGAGGAGAAGCACCGGACCATCGCACGGGGACGCCTGACGGTGCAGCTTGTCTCCTCGATCTCCGGAAGCGAGATGATCGTGGTGAAGGCCGACGAGTTGGAGCAGATCGTCGAGGACCCGCAGACCAAGCAGCGCGTCAAGGCCGCCTTCAAGGACATCGCGGCGAAGCTCAACCTGAAGGACAATTACGAGCAGTACCTGACCGACCGCATCGAGGATCTGACTCAGGAACTGTCCTACATCGAGGCGCTGCGCGACCGCTTCAACGCCATCCGCGCCATCGGCAACAAGCTGACCCGGCTGACCCAGATCTACCGAACCGACCGCACCCTGTGCAACGAGGTCGCGCGCATGCAGGGGCTGCTGGGCAAGCCGCTGAAGGACTACGACGCCATCTTCGAACAGGCGGACGCCCAGACCGGCGAGATCTTCGGCGCGCTGAAGTCCTTCGACACCACCGTGACCTTCATCCGCAAGATCCGCGACGACCTGCGCGCCCGGCTGCTGGAGTGGGAGGACATCCTCCAGGCCTGGGACGCCACTCCGGTGGAGAAGTCCACCGCCATCGAGCAGTTGCAGAAGCAGACCTACCGCTTCCTCGCCAACCGCTTCATGGAAACCAAGGTCTGGATTCGCAAGTAACCGGATTCGCTGCCCTCCCCGCCGTCGTCGTGGCCGAAGATTCGAATGGCTGCGATGACCGGAATCGGCTTGTCACCGGAAAGGCGATAGCGAAGCATTCCTCCATCCGCACCTCGACGGTGGCCGACACGGAGGATGTCGCCATGACAAGGATCAAACTGTCTTTATGGGGTATTTTAACCCTTCTCACGATTTTATGGCTTGCCGCTGAACCCGGCGTGTTTTCGGCGGACAGCTTTTTCGGTCTTCGCGCTGCATTGGTCCAGTACAGCGGAATCATCGCCATCGGCTGCATGGGCATGGCGACGATTCTGGCGCTGCGGCCACGCTGGCCGGAGGCGTGGTTCGGCGGTCTCGACAAGATGTACCGCCTGCACAAATGGCTGGGCATCGCCGGCCTCGTCGCGGCGGTCGTCCATTGGCTGTGGGCCCAGGGGCCGAAATGGGCGGTGGGCTGGGGATGGCTCGCCCGGCCGCAGCGGGGACCGCGGGCCATTCCCGACAGTGCTCTCGAACAGTCGCTCCGCAGCCTGCGCGGCACCGCCGAATGGCTCGGCGAATGGGCCTTCTACGCGGCCGTGCTGCTGATCGCGCTGGCTCTGTTCAAGCGCCTCCCCTACCGGCTGTTCTTCAAGACGCACCGCTTGCTGGCGATCGCCTATCTCGTGCTGGTTTTCCACGCCGTCGTGCTGACCGACTTCGCCTATTGGCGTTCGCCCATCGGCTGGGTGCTGGTGACGCTGCTCGCCGCCAGCGCCTGGGCCGCCGTCGTCGTGCTGGTCGGCCGGGTTGCCGCCGACCGGCGGATTCCCGGTACGATCAACGCTCTTCATTACTTTCCGGGCGTGCGCACGCTGGAGGTGGCGATCGACGTTCCGCAGGGCTGGCCGGGCCACAAGGCGGGCCAGTTCGCCTTCGCCACCTCGGACAACGCGGAGGGCGCCCATCCCTACACCATCGCCTCGGCCTGGAACGACGCCGAGCGTCGGATCACCTTCGTGGTCAAGGAGCTTGGCGACCACACCCGGCGGCTGCGGGAACGGCTGCGGGTCGGCCAAGCGGTGACGGTGGAAGGGCCCTATGGCTGCTTCACCTTCGACGATTCCCGCCCGCACCAGATCTGGGTGGGCGGCGGCATCGGCGTCACGCCCTTCATCGCCCGCATGAAGTATCTGGCGGCAAGCCCTGAACGGCCAAGGCAAACCATCGACTTCTTCCACACCACCAGCGAGTACGATGGGGACGCGATCGCGAAGCTCACCGCCGACGCCGCGGCGGCGGGGGTTCGCCTCCATGTCCTGGTCGACAGCCGCGACGGCCGCCTGGACGGCGAGCGCATCCGTGCGCTGGTGCCGGACTGGCGCGACGCCAGCGTCTGGTTCTGCGGCCCGACGGGCTTCGGGCAGGCGCTGCGGCACGACTTCGCGGCCCACGGCCTGCCGGTGGACCAACGCTTCCACCAGGAACTCTTCGCGATGCGCTGACCCCAAGGAAGCCTTACGCCTCCGGCTCGCGCAGCAGGGCTCCCTGGCGCAGCAGCTCGCGCTGGATGGCGCCGACCGGGATGTCGCGGGTGCGCTCGCCGCGCCGGGCCGCCATCGACGCGCAGACCCCGGCGGCCTGCCCGGTCGCCATGCAGGTGGGCGTCACCCGGTAGGAGGAATGGGCCTCGTGGCTGCCGGAGATGCAGCGTCCGGCCACCAGCAGCTTCTCCATGCCCTTGGGCAGAAGCGCCCGCATCGGCACCTCGTACCATTCGCCGGAGGGCACGCGCTTCAGCACCGTGCCGCGACCGGTCGGGCTGTGGATGTCCACCGGGTAGGTGCCGCGCGCGATGGCGTCCTTGAACTTCGCCGCGCCGAGCACGTCGTCCGCGGTCATGGCATAGTCGCCGACAATGCGCCGGGTCTCGCGGATGCCGATTCCGGTGCCGGTCTGGCAGGTGTAGGCGTCGGCAAATCCGGGAGCGTACTTGCGCAGGAAGTTGGCGATCTGCGCGGCCTGCCGATGGCTCTCCCATTCCGCGCGGGTCAGGTCGAACACGCTGGTGCCCAGCGCGCCGGTGACCCGCGTGCAATTCAGGGCGATCTCCCCGGGGTGGGTGGTGGCGAAGAACAGGATGTCCTCGCGCGCCAGATCCAGGTCGCCGTTGGCGGTGGCCTTCGACACGAGGTCCCACAGCCCGTGCACGCCGCGCCATTGCGTCGGATGCTCCCGCACATAGCCGTTGAAGGCGTCGTGGTCGAAGCCGACCATGCGGAACATCAGCGTCATCGGCTGGGTCAGCCCGTCCTCCTCCCGTCCGACCTCATAGTCGCAGCCAGCCAGCGCCGCGATGTCGCCGTCCCCTGTGCAGTCCACGATCACGTCGGCCTCGATCACCACCGGGCCGGACTTCGTCTCGAAGACCACCGCGTCGGGTCTCCCCGGCTCGCCGAGAACGGTGGAGGCGAAGGCGTGCAGCAGCACCTTCACCCCGGCCTCGTCGAGGATCTGCTGCGCGGTGACCTTAAGCACCTCCGGATCGAAGGGAACGGTGAAGCCGGTGTCCGGCGAAGGCGGAATGGCCCCTTGGTTGGTGTAGAGCCGGCCCAGGAAGACGGCCAGCGCACCGCCCACCACCGGCTCGCCGGGTCCGTGGTCCTGCGGCATCAGGCGGGTGTTGTCCACGACCGCCACCGATCCGCGCTGGGTGTAGAAGCTCATCCAGGGCATGACGAGGGCCGCCGTGGCGTTGCCGCCGAGGAAGCCGTAACGCTCCACCAGGATGGTCTCGGCCCCCGATTGGGCGGCGCCGATGGCCGCACCCATTCCGGCCGGGCCGCCGCCGACGACAAGCACATGGCAGCGCGCGACCTTCATGGCGCGGCGGGGCGGCAGGGTGACCGATTCAGGGTTTGGGGGACAGGGCAGGACAGGCAAGACTGTCTCCTTTCGTCATTCCGCCGCTTCGACGCGCGGGGCCACCGTCCGCAGGGCCAGCGGCGCCGTTTCGCGGGCACGCTCCATCAGCACGGGAATCCGGTCGCGCAGCAGTCCCTTCTGCTCCGCGCGGTGATCCCACAGGCGATCGAGGTCGGCGAGGAAGGTTCCGGCGGTGGTGTGGGACACGGTCGCCCGCGGCTCCAGCCCCACAGAGGACAGGAAATCCGATACCTTGGAGGCGTAGGGCAGCGCGATCAGCGGCGTGCCGGTGATCGCCGCGAAGATCAGGAAATGCAGCCGCATCCCCACGGCCATCTCGAAATGATCCATCAGCCCGATGATCTGGCGCGGCGTGTAGCGGTATTGCAGCAGATGGGCGCGCTCCGACACCGCCATGCGGCCCATGACGCGGTGCGCCTCCCGCACGTCGGCGCGCTCCATCGGCACGAACACCACATCGGCGCCGAAGCGCTGCACGATGTAGTCCGCAGCCTCGGCCAGAAGCTGGTGATAGGCCGCATCGGTGAGTTCGGGCGCCGCGGCGCCCTGCTCGCGCACCGAAAGGCCGACCAGCGGGCGGCCGCGCGGGATGCCAGCCTCGGCCAGCATCTCCTCGGTAAAGGGCTCCGGCTTCAGCAGCAGCGCCGGATCGGCGGTGACCGTCACCGGGATCTGCACGCCGATCTCCTCGATCAGCCGCTTGGCGCTCGGTTCGCGGACGGTGATACCGGTCATGCGATCCAGCCCCTCGCGCACCGCGTCGCGCTCCACCCGGTCCTTCAGCGGACCGACGCCGATGGCGAAGGTGTAGGTCGGCACCCCCAGCTTCTGCGCAATGGTGACCTCGCGCAGGTAGGTCTGCGCCTCGCTGTCATAGAGGATGCCGCCGCCGCCCAGGAGGAGCAGGTCGAGCCGCTCGACCTCCGGCGTGATCTCGTCCTTCATGGCTTCCCGCGGATTCAGAACACGGTCCACCGCGTGGTTCTCGCGGGTGTGGGCGGCGTTGCGCGAGAAGACGACCACCTCCACCCCCGACACCGCGGCGCGCAACTGCTCGATGGCCGAGGTAAGGATCGCCTCGTCGCCCAAATTCAGGCCGCCGTAAGATCCTGAAATGCCTATGACCGTCATCCGATACCCCCTGCCGCGCCAGACCCGTGCGCCTATGCCTTCGGGTGCAACCCGACCGGCTGGCGAAGGTTCCGCGCGACCGGTATTCTTCCGTCCCCTTCATCCGGCGCTGGAAGGGAGGGTTTCGGAAGGGCGCAACAAGGCAGACAATGCAAAGACCCAAGCTGTTTCTTGACCTCGACGGCGTTCTGGCCGATTTCGACCGTGGTGTGAAGGCGGTCACCGGCAAACGCCCGGAGGAGATTCCGATGAAGGTCATGTGGCGGGAATTGTCCCGCCACCCCGACTTCTTCGGAACGCTGGAGTTCATGCACGACGCGCAGAATCTTTGGAGCTTCTGCGAACCCCACGACCCGACCATCCTGACCGGCCTGCCGCTGGGCTCCTGGGCGCCGGAGCAGAAGCGGCGCTGGGTTGCCCACATGCTGGGACCCCATGTGCGGGTCATCACCTGCATGGCCCGCGACAAGCATCGTTACGGCGGGCCGGGGACGGTTCTGGTGGACGACCGCGAAAAGGCCCGCGATCCCTGGACGCAGGCGGGCGGCGACTTCATCCTCCACACCAGCGCGAAGGAAAGCATCGCCGCCCTGAAGCGCCTGGGCTTCACGGGCTGACCGTGGTCATTCCGCCGGCAGCCGCTTCCCCTCGCTGCCCGTCTTGACGAGCGAGACGATCACGCCGCCTGCGATCAGAGTCAGCGTCACGCCCAGCGAGATCAGCCGGTCCGGCTTGCCGAAGACATGAGTGTGGAAGATCGTGCCGCCGAACAGCAGGGCGATCGTGATGTAGAAGGCGGAGAGGCGGAGGCTTTCCTTCACGCCGCTCTCGCGGTCACGGCGAGTGAGGATGCCGAGGGCGAAGGCCAGAAGGGCCAGAACGAGACCGACGAAGGTCAGCCACACTCACGCCGGCTTTCCCATGAAATCGAGAAAGACAGGGGCGATAAGGGAATCCATAACAAGACCCACTTGAATGCGCTGCGTCCGCAGTGAATTCAAGCGGTATCCGACATCACGGCTGACGCCTCAGCCGTCGGAGGGGCCCGGACCCGAACGCCACGCAAATGGTGTTGCCGATTGGCCGTTCAAGAACCGCATCCCGCGAGTCGATCAACTTTCTGCGCAGAACTTCCTTCCTTTGGCGGTCATGCAGCACCGTTGTGCCGTGCAGGTCGGTCTTTTTGATGCATCCAGGCCACAGTGAAGGCAAGAATTCATAACTGTTGATACACTTAGGGTTGCTTTCCCGTCCATCTCTCTTGTGCTGATGGATTCGATCTGCCAAGAACACGGGAAAATCCACACGCGCGAAGGCACCAGGAGTTTCGCATGAACCAAGCCGAACTCATCGATACCATCGCGACCAACGCCGGCATCCGCAAATCCGATGCGGCGAAGGT
Source organism: Azospirillum himalayense (assembly GCF_042657465.1). Taxonomy (NCBI): domain Bacteria; kingdom Pseudomonadati; phylum Pseudomonadota; class Alphaproteobacteria; order Rhodospirillales; family Azospirillaceae; genus Azospirillum; species Azospirillum himalayense. The sequence continues at coordinate 121,594 of NZ_JBHSLC010000008.1, forward strand.
CGTCCAGTCGGTGTTCGAAGGCATTTCCTCGGCGCTTGCCCGCGGCGAAGAGGTGCGCCTTGCCGGGTTCGGCATTTTCGAGGTGGCCGAGCGCGCCGCCCGCGAGGGTCGCAACCCGCGCACCGGCGAGGCGGTGCGGATCGCAGCGTCCAAAGCGCCGCGGTTCAAGCCGGCCAAGCAATTGCGCGACTTGGTGAACGTCTGATCGACATCGCTCAATCCAAGGCTGTTCTAAAACGGCCCACTCACAGGGGAACGGAGCTGAACGCGGCCATGACCATCGAAGCATCGGAACTGCAGGCCCTGACCGCCAAGGTCGTCTCGGCCTATGTCGGCAACAACACGGTGCCGGTCGCCGATCTGCCGGCGCTGATTCTCAACGTGCAGGCAGCCTTCAACGGCCTGGGCGAGGAGAAGGCCGCGCCGGCCAAGGCCGAACTGGTTCCCGCGGTGCCGATCAAGAAATCGGTGACCCCGGAATACATCATCTGTCTGGAGGACGGAAAGAAGCTGAAGATGCTGAAGCGGCATCTGAAGACCGTCTATGACATGTCCCCGGACGATTACCGCGCAAAATGGAATCTGCCGGCGGAATATCCGATGGTCGCTCCGAACTACGCCAAGGCCCGGTCGGAAATGGCCACGAAGCTCGGGTTGGGCCGCAAGCGGGTTGCGCAGGACTGATCCCCCTGCCCTTCGCCGTGAAGCCCAACGGCAGGCGCATCCTCAGGATGCGCCTTTTTTCTTTCGGCATTCGCCGATCGATGGTCGCAAACGGCTCCGTCAACGATCGTCAGGCAGCGCCGTGTCCCCGTGACCGAGTGGACGCTGCATCAGAACGCTGTCCACCCAGCGCCCGAATTTGAACCCGACCGACTTCAGCAGGCCCGCCGATTCGAAACCCAGGCTTCGGTGCAAGCCGATGGACGCCGCGTTGTCGCTATCGCCGATCACCGCAAGCATCTGGCGGCAACCCGCCGCCGTGCAGCGGTCGACCACCGTCGCGAGCAACGCCCGGCCGGCGCCGCGACCCATATGATCCGGGTCGAGATAGATCGAATCCTCAACGCTGTAACGGTAGGCGGTGCGCAGCCGGTAGGGACCGGCATAGGCGTATCCTATGACCCGCCCATCGATCTCCGCAACGACATAGGGCATGCCTCGGAGCAGAACATCGTCGCGCCGCCGGGAAAGCTCCTCCAGGCTTGGAGACACCTCCTCGAAGCTGGCGGTGCCGGTCAGGACATGGTGGGTGTAGATCGCCTGGATGCGCGGCAAATCGTCCGGCCGGCTGTCGCGGATGTGCATGGGAGCCTCTCGCCTTGTTCGAAGCTGTGAAATAGCACGTCCGCAACCCTGGAGAACACAGCCATTGCCTCCCCGGCATCACGCCCCCCTGAGGAAGGTCCTATGCCAGGAAGCCAGCACCCTTAGCCTGTATGGCCATGGATCATGCAAAAGACACATCCATGTGGTCGAGTGATGACCAAGCGGAGAAAACCGCATCGGCCTTACCTCCAAACGAAATTCGACATCTTTTCGCCAATCTTCCAAAAGTTCTTCCGATCTTTTCGGCATTCATAAGGACCGAATAGTCCGGACATAGGCCAAAAAATATTGCTGCACCGCCGTTTCGAGGCTTGATCCAACTTGGAGGTGGCGGCACAGTATCAATGTCTGATTGACGTGTTCCCGGATAATTTCGGCAAATCCCCCACAAAAAAAATGCCGAAACGATGGGTGTCTGCGAACGGCCATCGAAAGGGTTCCGCGGCAAGAGACGGTGGAGCGTTGGAGAGAGGAGGCCGGTGTGCTCAAGAAACTCCTGACTGGTGAAAACGCCAGCCTGACCCGTTATGTCGAGGAGTCGAAGCGGTTCCCCATCCTGGCCCCCGACGAAGAGCGCGAGTTGGCCGTCGCTTGGCGCGACCGCGGGAACGGCCATGCGCTGGAACGTCTGGTGGGCAGCCACCTGCGGCTGGTCATCAAGATTGCCCGCGGCTTCGGCGGCTACGGTCTGCCGTTGCCCGACCTCGTCGCCGAGGGCAATGTCGGTCTGATGCAGGCCGCGCAGAAGTTCGATCCGGAACGCGGCTTCCGGTTCGCAACCTACGCCACCTGGTGGATCCGCGCCTCCATCCAGGAATACATCCTGCACAGCTGGTCGCTGGTGAAGATGGGCACGACCGCAGCGCAGAAAAAGCTGTTCTTCAATCTTCGCCGTCTGAAGAGCCAGATGCAGGAGCTGGAGCAGGGCGACCTTTCCCCCTCGACCGTCACCGCCATCGCGACCGAGCTGGACGTGCCGGAGCAAGAGGTGGTGGAGATGAACCGCCGGCTTTCATCCAACGACAGCTCGCTCGATGCCGCACTGTCCAGCGACGGTGAAACCAATTGGCTGGAACTCCTGGCTGACGACCGTCCGACGCAGGAAAGCGTGATCGCCGACGCCGACGAACTGGCGCTGCGCCGCCGGCTGGTCGGACAGGCCCTGGAGCGGCTGGACGACCGTGAACGCCGCATCCTGTTCGAGCGCCGCCTGAAGGACGACCCGTCCACTCTGGAGTCGTTGAGCCAGCAGTTCTGCGTGTCCCGCGAGCGGGTGCGCCAGATCGAGGTGCGGGCTTTCGAGAAGCTGCAGAAGGCCGTCCTGAGCGCCGCCCAGGCGCTGCGCCGCGCGCCGGCCCATATGGCCGCCTGATGTAGACGAACAGTCGACGTCCAGATTGCCTCACAACATACCGGCGGATGCCAAACGGCTCCGCCGGTTTTCTATTTGGTTAAAGCCCGGTGAATTGTTGGGCCTGCGACAACGCTGCCGGTTTTCACCCCCATCGTAACCCTCCATAGTGCCGCACGCAGGTTAGTTACTTTGCATTAAAAACAAATTACGCTAATCTGAAGCGATCCTGTTTTCGTGGAGACGTCGATCCATGTCGCATTCTGCCCAGACGCAGTCCATTCTCGACCGTATCTCTTTCTTGCGAATCGACGAACCCACGAAGGCTGTCCTTCGGGAATTCCAACCCTACCTCGCCCAGCGCATCGACCAGGTTCTTGAGGATTTCTACGGCTATCTGCGCTCGGTCCCGCAGGTCGCGACGCTGCTCGCCGATCCAACGGTGGTCAGCCGGGCGCGCGACATGCAGAAGCAGCATTGGCTGAAGAACGTCTTCACCGGCACCTTCGACGACGCCTACATGGTGCAGGTACTGAAGATCGGGCAGGCCCACCAGCGCATCGGTCTGGAGCCGCGCTGGTACACGGGCGCCTATTGCTTCACCCTCAACAAGCTGATCGACCTCGCCTATCAAGTCTACCGCAAGAAGCCGGAGAAGCTCGCCCAGCTCATGCAGGCGATCAACAAGGCGGTCTTCCTCGACATGGATCTGGCAACCTCGGTCTATGTCGACCTGAACACCGCCGCGATCATCTCGCGTGAGTTGGGAACCACCGCCGACTCGTTCGAACGCGAGGTGAAGAGCGTGGTGCAGGCGGTGGCCTCCGCCGCGCAGCAGCTCCAGGGCACCGCCTTGAACATGAGCCACACCGCCGAGGAGACCAGCGCACAGTCGACCCAGGTCGCTGCGGCGGCCGAGGAAGCCTCCGTCAACATCCAGACGGTCGCCGCGGCGGCGGAGGAACTGACGGCCTCCATCAGTGAGATCAGCCATCAGGTGACCCAGTCGGCGGCCATTGCCGGGGAGGCCATGTCGCAGGCGGAGCGCACCAACACCACTGTGCAGGGTTTGGCCGACGCCGCCAGCCGCATCGGTCAGGTGGTGAAGCTGATCCACGACATCGCCAGCCAGACCAACCTGCTGGCGTTGAACGCGACCATTGAGGCCGCCCGCGCCGGGGAGGCCGGCAAAGGCTTCGCCGTCGTGGCGTCGGAAGTGAAGAGCCTCGCCAACCAGACCGCCAAGGCGACGGAGGAGATCAACTCCCAGATCGGCGCTGTCCAGGGGGCGACGCAGGACGCCGTCCTCGCCATCCGCTCGATTTCGGGAACCATCGCGCGGATCAACGATATTTCGACCTCCATCGCCTCGGCCATGGAGGAGCAGGGCGCCGCCACCACCGAGATCGCCCGCAACGTTCAGCAGGCGTCGATCGGCACCCGCGAGGTCAGCGAAACCATCGTGCGTGTCAACGCCTCGGCGTCGGACACGGGGTTGGAAGCGCGCAGTGTCCTGTCCGCGACAAACGAGCTGTCCGTCCATTCGGACAATCTGCGAGCGGAGGTCGACCGCTTCCTGGCGCGGGTGCGGGCCGGCTGATTGCAGGAAAGGGCGGTGACCGGCGGACCGCTCCGGTGCCGCCGGTCTGAAAGCCTGTCTGAAAGCCCGTCTGAAAGATTGATCGGCCTGCTGTCATGGACGGAAGACGCGGGTGCTGCGGTCAGAGAACGGTGCGCAGAACCGTGTCGCTGATCTTGATCTTCGCCGCATTGGCGGCCGAACGGATATCGTCGAGCGACCGCCAGTGACTGCGGCCGCCGATAGTGGTCAGAGCACCGTTCTGCATCGCCACGAAAAGGCCGGTACGCCCCAGATTGACAATCTTGATCATCGCACGCCCCTCCCCTGTCTCCGGGCGCCGTCACCGTACAGGCATCTCTGCGCCCTATTTCGTATAGAGGCTTACCAAGAGGCGTCGCAATTCGTCAACAAGGCTTATCGTCATATCCTGAAGGTTGTCGAATGCGGTGACGCAGCGCCCACTTGCGCGCATTTTTTAAGTCTTTTCCTTGTTTCACGGTTCGTGGGCCGGCTTTGGCCGGTAAGACTTTCATCGGGCGCGGGGAACGCTGCGCTGCGCCGGTCCGTTCATCCCCTCAAATGGTTTGAAGCCCGGAGGAGGAATGGACGCCGCCACCGCGTCGCAGGATGTGATCAGCCTGCCCGTCACGATTCGCCCGGCCTGCCGGAACGACCTGCCGGATCTCGAATGGTTCGGGCTGCACACACCACACCGGGAAATCCTGGCCACGGCCTTTCGCGCCCAGGAACGCGGATGTGGCACCCTTCTGGTGGCGGAGGTCAACGGCTTTCCTGCCGGCCAGATCTGCATCGACTTTCAGCGCAAGCGGCATCTGCGCCGTGCGACGCTGTGGGCGTTGCGGGTGTTCCAGCCCTTCCGCAACCGGGGCATCGCCACACGGCTGATGGCCGCCGCCGAGGGCACCGCGCTCGACCACGGCTATTCGGAAGCGGAACTGGGCGTGGACCGGGACAACGCCGGCGTCCTCCCCTTCTACGAGCGGCTGGGCTACGAGCTGCGCGGCAACGAACGGGGGCGCTATTCCTACCGCACCCCGGCCGGCGAACTGATCCAGGTACCCATCGATCAATGGATCATGCGCAAGCCGCTGTTCCGGCAGGCGGCTTGGCAGACCGGAGCCGGCTTCGCGCCGGTCATTCCGCCGCCAGCGCTATGAGCCGGGCCGGACGGCGCCGCGGAAGACGGATGCGCGCGCCGTCCAGGATGTCCGCCAGTTCCCGCGCCGAATCCGTGGCCATGGTCAGGGCGACCAGGGGAAGCCAGCGGTCGAACACCTGGGTCGTCACGTCGCCTTCCCCGGCCTGCATGGCCGCCAGCGCGTCCAGCACCGCCATCTCGTCCATCCCGACCCGCGAACAGGACGGGCAGCGGAAGGCCGGGCGACCGGCGTTGGTCACGGCGAAGGTGCCCAGCAGCGCGAACAGCGGCAACAGAGCCGATGAGGGCACGCCGGCCACGCCGAAGCTGGCCCGCATGGCGGCCATCGCACCGGCGGTGCCGTGACGGAACCACTGCCGGAAACCGGTCAGAAGCGCGCGCTCCGCCGTCGTCAGATCGGACACCGTCCAAGGCGACAGCCGTCCCTCGCCCACCGAATCGCACATGTTGACCCCTCCCGACTGAAGTGACGGATCCGACCTTAGACGATCCGCACCTGATTTGCGAGTCATTCGCATTTGCAATCGATGGACCTTCTGACGCAGGGCGCCCGCACCGATGGGGGCTGTGACAACGCTCCGTGACAAACGCCGGCCCGGTCCGATGGAAAGGTCGGGTTAACCATATTCCGAGACCCTTTCCACGCCCGCAGACAGGAGCGTGGAAGGATGAGGCGGACAGTCGGACAGGCGCTGCTCGGATTGGTGGTGGCGTTGGCAATGCTTGGTACGGCGCAGACGGCGGCGGCCCAGATTCACCTGAACCCGGCCTATGGCGACGGCACCCTGCTCGGCCCGACGATGGCCCGCGGCGCGGTGGTGTGGAGCCACGGCCGGTCCGTGGAGGTGGAGGACTCGAACGCCCCCACCCCGCTCTATATGAAGACCATGCGGGACGCCGGGTGGGACGTGTTCCGTCTGGACCGCATGCGGGTCAGCGACACGCTGCCGAACAGCTCCCGCGCGCTCGCGGGCTACGCCGACCAGTTGAAGGACCGCGGCTACCGCAAGGTCGTGCTGACCGGTCAGTCCTTCGGCGCCTTCCTCTCGCTGATGGCCGCCGGGCAGAGCGATCGGGTGGACGCCGTCGTCGGCACCGCCCCCGCCGCCTTCGGCAATTTTTCCGAATCCTACGACAGCTTCCGCGACAACGCCGCTCAGCTCTGGCCGATCCTGCGCGGCATCCACAGCGCGCGGGTGATGCTGTTCTTCTTCCACGGCGATGATTTCGACCCCGGCGGGCGCGGGGAGTCGGCGCGCGGCATCCTGTCCTCGCGCGGGCTGGACCACATCGTGGTCGATCAGCCGGCTCTGCTGACCGGCCACGGCGCCGCAACGACCGGCATGTTCGTCCGGCGCTTCGGGGCCTGCATCCTGCGCTTCGCCGAGGCGCCGCCGCGCCGGGGCGACCCGTCCTGCGACGAATCCTGGGGCCGCACGCCGAGCGCGGAGCTGATGAGGGCGGCGGCGCCGGAGCCGCGCACCGGCAGCGGCACCTCCTCTCCGGCGGGCACCGGCGCCCGTTCCTTCCTCGGCGTCTGGTACGGCGCCTACATCAACGGCCGGGAGATCGCACTGGCGGTGGACCGGGTCGACGGCGACGCCGTCTACGCCGATTATGTGCTGGGGCCGGGCATGGAGGCCGACCAGCCGATGGAGCGCGCCCAGCGCAAGGGCCGCATCGAGAACGACGAGCTGGTGTTCGACGAGAAGGGGCGCAACGTGCTGCGCTACAGCGTCCGGACGGACGGGCGCCTGTCCGCCACCTGGCTGGACCGCTCCGGCAAAGGCCGTCTGGAAACGACCCTCCGCCGGATGGACTGAGCAATCACAGGCGGCGGGCGATCACAGACGGCGGGCAAGCGCCAGCAGCCCACCGGCGCCGATCATCAGGCCGCCGGTCAGGCGGTTGAGGGTGCGGGCCGCGGACCCGCTGGTCAGGCGGGCGCCGATGCTGTTGCCGCCGGTGGCGTAGGCCATGATCCAGCCAAACTCGATCACCACCATGATCGCCACCAACGCCACAAGCTGCGGCATCAGCGGGGCCGCCGGATCGATGAATTGCGGAAACAGCGCGGCCATGAAGACCAACGCCTTCGGGTTGCTGAAGGCGACGAGCAGCCCCCGCAGGAACAGGCGATGGGCCGGGGCTTCCTCCGCCGCCGCGGCGGCGCCGACGCGCGGCGAGCCGTCCGGCACCGGCGCCCGCCACGCGGCGATGCCGAGCCAGGTCAGATAGGCCACGCCCGCCCACTTCACCGCCTGGAAGGCTGGCTCCGACGCCGCCAGCAGGGCGCCGAGTCCGAGCACCGACAGGGTGGCCATCGTCGTCAGCGCCACGCACATGCCGAGCCCGCCCCAAGCCGCCCGACGGACGCCGTAGCGCAGGCCGAGGCTCATCGCCAGCAGCATGTTGGGGCCGGGAGTCATCGACAGCACGAAGGCCGTCGCGAAGAAGAATCCGAGGGTCTGCCAGTTCATCGCCGTCATCCGGAGAGAGGTCCGGAATGTCACCACGGCGCGGCGCGTCTGGCAAACGCCGCCTGTGCAAAGCTGGTCAACGCCGGTTCGATTCGCTCGGAAGCGGATTGCGGTAATCCCACGGCGGCGTGCGCAGCCACTCTTCCAGGCTGCCCGGCGCCGCCCGGCTTTTCGGTTCCGGCCGTTCAGCGGACTGGATGGGCTCGGGTGGTTTCGTACCCAGAAGCGCACCGGGCCATACCCGCCCGTCCCGATCGACCCGCGCGCGGTAGCGCAACCCCATCGAGGCGATGAACTCCCCCTGCCCGGTCGGGCGCCCGAAAGCGAAGACCCCTTCATAGCGGTGACCGTCCGGCAGGGTCAGGGTCCCCATGCCGGTGGCGAGGCCGTTTCGGAAGCGCCCCTGGAAGATCGTCCCGTCCTCGCGCCCGCGGCGTCCCGGTCCTTCGGCTCGACCATCGACGAAGACTGCCTCGATCCAGTCAGCCGGCTCCATACCATTGAACATTTCAAGAACACCAAAACCATGAGCGAAGCCGTTGCGGCAGGAACCGTTCCAGCGGACGGACCTCCCCCGGCTCAGGTCAGGGTCGCGGACGCGGCAGCCGCTGACCGGGTCGGTCAGAACCCGCTCCGCCGACTGCCGGCCCTTTCCTTGAACGGGGCACGACAGAAGGGCGCCCAGCAACAGGACCAGTCCGATGAGCAGGAACCGGGTTCGCATGATCGGATACTCCGCATGCGCGCACAGCCTTGCGCGGAAGCGGATCCAATCACCATGAGGAGGGCGCCGTCTGTGCCCTGCCTCTCACCTCACGCCGGTTTCGCCCAGCGGGCCGCCGCCGTGTCGTCGGACGCTTTGGCTTCCACCCAGCGCTCGCCTTCCGGGGTGGCCTCCATCTTCCAGAAAGGCGCCTTGGTCTTCAGCCAGTCGATCAGGAAATGGCAGCTTTCGAAGGCCGCCTCGCGGTGGGCGCTGGCGGTGGCGACCAACACGATCCGGTCGCCCGGTTCCAGCCGCCCATAGCGGTGGATGATCAGCGCGTCGTCCAGCGGCCAACGCGCCCGCGCCTCCGCCTCGATCGCCTCCAACTGCCGCTCGGTCATGCCGGGATAATGCTCCAGCGTCATGGCGCTGACGGACTCGCCGCCGGCCATGTCGCGCACCAGCCCGACGAACAGGGTCACCCCGCCGATGCCGGTCTTGCCGCCGGTCATCACGGCCAGCTCCGCCCCGACGTCGAAATCTTCGCTCTGCACCTTCACCGTCACGGCAAAGTTTCCTTCCTCAGCCGCCGGTCACCGGCGGGAACAGGGCAACCTCGTCGCCGGGGCCGACCGGGTGGTCGTAGGGCACATGCTCCTGGTTCACCGCGACCTTGACCACCGTGCTGTTGGCGAGCGCGTCGGCGTGCTTCGGGCTGCGGGTCTTCAGCCACTCCACCAGGGCGCCGACGTCCCCCACCTCCGCCGGCAGGTCCACCGTCTCGGTCGCCACGCCGATCTTGCTGCGCAGCCAGGCGAAATAGAGGATCTTCATCACCGAACCTCACTGAAAGGCAGGAAATCCACGATCATCCCCGGCTCGACGCGGGTGATCTCTTCCGGCAGTTCGACGAGCCCGTCGGACTCGACCATCGACGACAGGATGCCCGCCCCGTCGCGCGGGTGCTTGACCGCGGTCAAAACCCCGTCGGCGGCGCGGGCGAGCGTGGCCCGCACATACTCGCGCCGCCCCGCCTTCTTCTTGTAGGTAAAGCCCGCGCGCAGCGGGAACAAGGCGGGCGCCTCGTCGGCCGCCCCCATCAGCCGGAGCAGGATCGGGCGGGCGATGCGCAGGAAGGTGACCATGACCGCCACCGGGTTGCCCGGCAAGCCGACGAAGACCGTCCCCTTGACTGTGCCCAGGGCCACCGGCCGCCCCGGCTTGATCGCCAGCCGCCAGAAATGCAGGCCGCCCAACGCTTCCACCGCCGCCTTGACGTGGTCCTCCTCACCGGTGGACATGCCACCCGAGGTGATGAGAACGTCGTGCGTCCCCGCCGCTTCTTCCAATGCACCGCTAACGGCGTCGAGCCGGTCGGGCAGGATGCCGAGGTCGGTCACGCGGCAGCCGAGCTGGCGCAGCGCGGCGATCAAAGCGAAGCGATTGGCGTCGTAGATGCAGCCCGGCTCCAGCGGCACGCCCGGCTCCCGCACCTCGTCCCCGGTGGAGAAGACGGCGACACGCAGGGCGGTGCGCACCGTCACCTCCCGCCGCCCCAGCGAGGCGAGCAGGCCGATGTCCTCCGCCCGCAGCCGGCGGCCGGCGGTCAGGACGGTGCTCCCCCGCGCCATGTCCTCTCCGGCGCGGCGGCGGTTGGCCCCGCGGCGGATGCCGGGGGGAATGACGACGGTTCCCTCCCCCGCCTTGCAGTCCTCCTGCATCAGCACCGTGTCGAAGCCCTCTGGCATCGGAGCGCCGGTGAAGATGCGCACCGCCTCGCCGCGCCGTCCCGGACGGTCCAGCGCATGGCCGGCGGCGACGCGCGCCGTGACCGGCAGCAGCGTGGCCGCGTCCGGCGTCAGATCGTCGAAGAAAACCGCGTAGCCGTCCACCGCCGAATTGTCGTGGGGCGGCACGTTGAACGGCGCGACGACATCCTCGGCCAGCGCATGGCCGAGCGCGTCGGCAAGGCCGATCCGATGGGCCTCCGTGACGGGGTGGAGGCGGCCGGAGAGAAGCTCCAGCGCCCGGTCCACCGCCATCATCTCCCCGCCGAAGGCGAAGCAATCGTCGCTAAGCTGAGCCATCGCCCCACTCCACCCCCGCACACCGCCGTCTCAGACAGCCTGCCCCGTTGCCCCGCACCGGTCCAGCGCGCAACGCTCGATGATGAAGGAGGCGATGCCCTCCTCGTCGCTCAGGTCGAAGACGGGCACCTTGGCGTCCGGCACCGGCCCGTCGCTGGCGATCGCGACGATGCTCGGATCGTCGCGCGCGATCAGCGGCTTACCCACCGAGGCGCGCCACACCTCGATCTTCTCGTGCGGCTCACGCTTGAACCCCTCGATCAGCAGCAGATCGACCGGCGACAGCTTCGGCAGCAGTTCCGCCAGGGACAATTCCGGCTCGTCGTTCCGGATCTCGTGCATCAGCGCCCAGCGGCGGGGCGAGCTGACCAGCACCTCCGTGGCGCCGGCCTCGCGGTGATTGTGGCTGTCCTTGCCGGGATGATCGATGTCGAAGCCCTTGTGCGCGTGCTTCATGGTCGAAACGGTCAGGCCGCGCCGGATCAGCGCCGGGATCAGGCGAACGATCAGCGTCGTCTTGCCGCTGCCGCTCCACCCCGTCAGGCCGAACATCTTCATGGAAGCCCCTATCCTCCGCCTTGCCGCCCATCGCTGCGCGGGCGTTCCCCGGTCACATAGCAGAAACACACGGGCATGCGAACGGACAAACCGGAATGGCGGCCCGGTCTGCCATGTGCCGGAAAACAGACCGCGCCGAAACCGACCGCAGGAAAAGCGACTCAGCCCGGCGTGCGGGCCGGGTTGCCCGGGGCGCCCTTTTGCGGCTTGGCCGGCTGGTGGGCCATCATGTGCTTCAACCCGGCGCGCATGTAATCCCAGCCGGTGACGAAGGTGAGGATCGCCGCCACCCACAGGCCCAGCGTGCCGATCAGCGTGACCGGGATATGGACCGGGCCGTAATCGCCGACGATCAGGAAGCCGATCGCCACCATCTGGATCGTCGTCTTCCATTTCGCCATCCAGGTGACCGGCACCCCGACGTTCAGCCCGGCGAGATACTCGCGCAGGCCGGACACCAGGACCTCGCGCAGCAGGATGACCACGGCGGCCAGCACCGACAGCCCGGACAGCCGGGCGAAGGCGACCAGCATGATCAGCGTCGCGGCGACCAGCAGCTTGTCGGCGATGGGGTCGAGGAACTTGCCGATGACGCTTTCCTGCTCCCAGGCACGGGCCAGATAGCCGTCGAACCAGTCGGTGATACAGGCCGCGGCGAACAGGGCGCAGGCCGTGTAGGCGGCCCACGCCTCCGGGACGTAGAACAGCCCGACCACGACGGGAATCACCGCGATTCGCGACAGGGTGAGCAGGTTCGGCAGGCTGGTCAGCATCGGTCGCAACTCTGGAATCGGGGGAAACGCGCGGCGGGCGGCGTCATTCTAACCGTCTGAATGGAAATGATCGTATATCTTTTTCGCCACTGTCTTGCTGATCCCTTCGACCGACTCCAAATCCGCCAGACCGGCGCGGGAAACGGCGACGGCGCTGCCGAAATGGTGCAGCAGGGCCTTCTTCCGGCTGGGTCCGATTCCGGGAATCTCGTCGATCATCGATTTGCCCAACGCCTTGGTGCGCTTCGCCCGATGGGTACCGATGGCGAAGCGGTGCGCCTCGTCCCGCAGCCGTTGCAGGAAATAGAGCACGGGATCGCGCATTTCCAGCTGGAACGGCGCGCGGTCCGGCATGAAGAAGCGCTCCCGACCGGCGTCGCGGTCCGGTCCCTTGGCGATGCCGACCAGCGTCACGTCGTCGATCCCCAGATCGGCCAGCACGCCCAGCGCCATGTTGAGCTGCCCGACGCCGCCGTCGATCAGCACCAGATCGGGCCAGGTGCCCTGCGTCCGCTCCGGGTCCTCCTTGATCGCCCGACCGAAGCGGCGGGCCATGACCTCGCGCATCATCGCGAAATCGTCGCCGGCGGCGCCCTCGGTCTTGATGTTGAACTTGCGGTAGGCGTTCTTGATGAAGCCCTCCGGCCCGGCGACGATCATGGCGCCGATGGCGTGGGCGCCCTGGACGTGGGAGTTGTCGTAGACCTCGATCCTCTGCGGCGGGCCGTCCAGCCCGAACACCGTCGCCACCCCGTCGAGCAGCCGCGCCTGCGACGAGCTTTCGGCCAGCCGCCGCCCATGGGCCTCCCGGGCGTTGGTCAGGGCATGCTCGACGATGCGGCGCTTGTCGCCCCGCTTGGGCGCGGCCAGTTCCACCCGATGCCCGGCGCGCAGCGCCAGAGCCTCGGTCAGCAGCTCCTGTTCCGGCAGGTCGTGGCTGACCAGGACGAGGCCGGGAGCGGCCTTGTTCTCGTAGAACTGGGCGATGAAGGCGGCCAGCACCTCCGGGGTCTCGGCGCTCTTGTCGTGGCTCGGGAAGTAGGCGCGGTTGCCGTAGTTGCGCCCGCCGCGGAAGAAGAAGACCTGCACGCAGGTCATCCCGCCCTCCGCGTAGGCGGCGATCACGTCGGCATCCTCGATCACCCCTTCGACGTTGATGTCCTGATGCGCCTGCACCGCGGTCAACGCCCGGATACGGTCGCGGTAGCGGGCGGCGGTCTCGTAGTCGAGATTCTCCGCCGCCTCGGTCATCTTCGCGGCGAACTCCGTCTGGATGTCCCGGCTCTTGCCGGACAGGAAGGCGCGCGCCTGATCGACCTGCGCCTGATACTCCGCCGGGCTGACCCGCTCAACGCAGGGCGCGGTGCAGCGCTTGATCTGGTACTGCAGGCAAGGCCGCGTGCGCGCAGCGAACACCGTGTCGGCGCAGTTGCGCAGCAGGAAGGCGCGTTGAAGCGCGGTGATCGTCCGGTTGACCGCTCCCGCCGAGGCGAAGGGGCCGAAGTAATCGGCGTCGCGCGACCGCGCGCCCCGGTGCTTGGTCAGCTGCGGGTAATCGTGGTCCTTCGTGATCATGATGTGCGGGAAGGTCTTGTCGTCCCGCAGCAGCACGTTGTAGCGCGGCATCAGCCGCTTGATCAGGTTCGATTCGAGGAGCAGCGCCTCGACCTCGGTGTGGGTCGTGACGAACTCCATGGTCTCCGTCTCCGACACCATGCGCTGCAGCCGCACGGGCAGGCGGTTGACCTGGGTGTAGTTGAACACCCGCCGCTTCAGGTTCTTGGCCTTGCCGACATAGAGCACCGCCCCGTCGCCCGCCAGCATGCGGTAAACGCCGGGCGTTTGCGGCAGGGTCTTCAAATGCTCGCGGATCACCTCCGCCCCGCGGGCAAGATCAGCGGGGCGCCGGCGTGCGCGTGGGGTGGTGCCCGCGGCGCCTTGGGCATCGGCGCCGTCCGTCTCCGGGAGGACGAGGTCCGTGGGGGTGTCTGCGGTGTCGGCCATGTCTCGAATGTCGTCGGGTCCTGGGAATGGGTCAACCACCCCCCGTCCTGAATGGTTAAGACGAACGACACACCCATCGGCGGTCATTCATCGGGATATCCACGACTCCTGTGGATAAGTGTGTCGATAACCCAAGAGTTACCCCAACGGAACCAAGGCGGCCCAAGGGATTCCAAAGCTATGCTCAAAAATTGGGCGTTTCTCCTAAGTTATTGTTTTTCCTGATTTCACCCCGAGTCAAGTCGGCACTTTGGCGCTGTGCCGCTATTTTTCCGGATGGTGCAAACACCCCCTTGCTCCGATGAGGCCGGATGTGTACAACGCGCGGTCCTCTTGGCGGGGCGCAAGACCGATCGGAGCGCTGACCGCCGAACGGCATGGCTTCGCCTGGCCGAACCACCTATTCCGTAGGAACGAACCCCAAGGACGGCTGTGCCCATCCCAAATGCTCGCCGCCATCCAGCGCGACCATTTGCCCGGTGACCGATGGTGCATCGATAAGGAAGCGCAAAGCCGCGCAGATCTCTTCCGGTGACGGGCCGCGCTTCAGCGGAGTCGCGTCACGCTGCGCGGCGAACTCCTCGTCCGTCTGCCGGACATTCTTCAATGTCGGCCCTGGCCCGATCGCGTTGACCCGAATGCGTGGGGCAAGCGCCATGGCGAGCGTCTGGGTCAGGGTCCACAGGCCGGCCTTCGACAGGGTGTAGGATATGAAATGCGGAGTGAGGTTCCACACCCGCTGATCGATCATATTGACGATCAATCCCTCCGTGTCGCCCGGCACTTGAGCCGCGAAGGCTTGGCTCAATACGAAGGGAGCACGGAGGTTTGCCTCCATATGCCGATCCCAGGACTCGCGGGTCACGTCCTCCACCTCGTCCCTCTCGAATCGGGAGGCGTTGTTGACCAGCAGCGACAGTGGACCCAGCCGCTCAATCGCCTCGGGCACCAGCGCCTGCGCATCCAATTCGCGCTCCAGATCGGCCTGAAGCGCGACCGCGACGCCACCTTGACCGACGATCTGCGTCACCACCGCGTCAGCCTCGCTGCGGGAATGCCCGAAATGCACGCCCACGCGCCAGCCACGCGCCGCGAGATCGAGCGCGATGGCGCGTCCGATCCGCTTTCCCGCCCCGGTGACCAGGGCCGATTTCCTCTTGATCTCCACCATGCCGCCATAGGTACCCTGCCACCCGTTCCGGTCAAGGGGTTCCCTTCGGGTCGAGGACCGGACCAGTGAAAGGCGCGGTGAGCGGGATGCGGTCATGCTGAGGGAAGCCTTTGAGTATTTGACGACGCCCTGCCCGCCCTTGGCCCGCCGGTACGGCTATCTGGCGGAAGCGGTGGCCCTCGGCGCGCGCCACCGGCGCCAGCGGCAGGCCTGGGCTCCCCACGTCGATGCCTGCCGCCGCTTTGTCCAGGAGGCCGCCGAGCGGGCGCCGCAGGGTGGGCGGGCACTGGTGGCGGGGTCCGGCTTGCTGATCGAGGTTCCGCTGCCGCTGCTGGCCGAGCGATTCGGCGAGGTGGTGCTGGTCGACATCGTTCACACCCACACCGCTCGCCTGCAGGCGCGGCGCCATCCCAACGTCCGCCTGCTCACTCTCGACGTCACCGGTGCGCTGGCGCCGCTGGATGCCGCTCTCTCCGATGGCTCCCCGCTTCCCCTACCCTCACCGCCGAACGTGCCGGGGGAGCGGTTCGCCTTTGCCCTGTCCTGCAATCTCCTGTCGCAGCTCCCGCTTCTGCCCTTGGACGCCATCGACCGCAAGGCACCGAACACGCCAGAGGCGGAGCGGGACCGCTTTGCCCGAACCCTGGCGCAGACGCATCGCTCCTGGCTTTCCCGCGTCGCCGAACAGGCCACGCTCTTCACCGACACGGAAAGTCTCTGGATGGAGAGTGGCGCCGTTCAGGAGCGCGAGACTTCGCTCTGGGGGCTTGATCTCCCCTCTCCCGACCGCGTCTGGGATTGGGACATCGCCCCGGCCCCGGAGGAGGACCGTCGGCGCAGCCTGCGTCACCGGGTCGGCGCGTGGTTCAATCTTGCAGCCCCAGTTGGGACCTGACGGTGTGACAGGCGTCGCTTCCCGCGGTGAATTCCCGGCACACCAAGGGGCGGTGCTCATAGACGCTGCAAAACACGGACTCGCCGAGGGTGCCCATCAGGGCGGCGCAGCGGTTGCCGTTGCACCGCATGCGCCCGTCTTCCTTCAAGTGCTCCATGATTTCTTCACCGTCCCAATCGCCGATGAAGGTGGGCCACTCCCAGGAGTAGGCGCAACAGGCCCCACAGCTTTCGCAATCCGGTACGTCACCAGTCATCGGCATAAGCATGCCCCCGTTTTTCCTCGCCCGTCTCCCACCCCATTGCCCCCTCCCCCGCCGGGGGCGGGGGAGGGTCAGGGAGGGGGCCCGCAGCGGCACCTTTGGCACAACAGACACAACGAAAAGCCGGCGCTTCCCACGGGGGGAAAGCGCCGGCCTTGCCGTTCATGAAGCCGATTGTCAAGTGTGCTTGAAGCCTGCTGCGTCCGCGTCCGTTTTGGTTTGGCGTGTGCCGTGGTGACCTGGCGGCGACCTACTCTCCCACGTCTTAAGACGCAGTACCATCGGCGCTGAGGCGTTTCACGGCCGAGTTCGGAA
>NZ_JBHSLC010000009.1:0-110870 GCF_042657465.1 Azospirillum himalayense
CCGCCCTGGCCGACGCCGGCCCGGCGGCCCGCACGCTGGTCGCCGAGAAGGGCCTCGACGCCTCGCAGATCGCCGGCACGGGCAAGGACGGGCGCATCACCAAGGGCGACGTGATCGACCACGCCGCCAAGCCGGCCGCGGCCCCCGCCGCCGCTCCGGCCGCTGCGCCGCAGAAGTACCAGTGGACCGCCGGCACCGCGGGCGACCGTCCGCGCGCCGCGCAGGAGGAGCGGGTCCGCATGACCCGCCTGCGCCAGCGCATCGCCGAGCGTCTGAAGGAGGCCCAGAACAGCGCCGCCATGCTGACCACCTTCAACGAGGTGGACATGACCAACGTCATGGCGCTGCGCAACGAGTACAAGGACTTCTTCGAGAAGCGCCACAAGGTGCGTCTCGGCTTCATGTCCTTCTTCGTGAAGGCGGCCATCCAGGCGCTGAAGGAGATCCCGGCCGTCAACGCCGAGATCGACGGCACCGACCTCGTCTACAAGAACTACTACGACATCGGCGTCGCCGTCGGCACGCCGCAGGGTCTGGTGGTTCCGATCGTCCGCGACGCCGACAAGCTCGGCTTCGCCCAGATCGAGGGCAAGATCGGCGAGCTGGGCAAGAAGGGCCGCGACGGCAAGCTGTCGATGGACGAGCTGACCGGCGGCACCTTCACCATCTCCAACGGCGGCGTCTACGGCTCGCTGATGTCCACCCCGATCATCAACCCGCCGCAGTCGGCCATCCTGGGCATGCACAAGACCCAGGAGCGTCCGGTCGTCGTGAACGGGAAGATCGAAATCCGCCCGATGATGTATCTGGCCCTGTCCTACGACCACCGCATCATCGACGGCAAGGAAGCGGTGACCTTCCTCGTCCGCATCAAGGAGAACATCGAGGACCCGCGGCGCCTGCTGCTGGACGTTTGATACGCACAAGGGGACTGCGGGGGGCACCGTCCTCCCGCACCCGACCACCGGTGACGAAAGCCTCCGGAACCTGAAGAAAGGCGCCGCAAGGCGCCTTATTTTTTGCCGTCACACCACCGCACGTCCATCACACCAGCACGGCGGCGATCCGGGCAGCGGTGTCCTCCGGCTTCACCACCCGCTCGGCGGGCAGGCGCAGGGTCATGGTGGTCCCGGCGCCGAGCGTGCTGGCGCAGGTCAGCGAGCCGCCGTGCAGCTCCATGAAGTTCTTGGAGATCGACAGGCCCAGCCCGGTGCCCTCGAACTGGCGGCTGGCCGAGTTGTCGGCCTGCCGGAAGGGCTGGAACAGATGCTCCATGAACTCCTTTGGGATGCCGATCCCGGTGTCGGTCACCGACAGGGCCAGGGCGCCGTCCTCCTCGACGCGGGCGGCCAGGGTGACGCTGCCGCCGTCGGGCGTGAACTTCACCGCGTTGGACAGCAGGTTCAGCAACACCTGCTTGAAGGCGCGGCGGTCCACCCAGACGGCGGGGAGCCCGTCGGACACGCCGTTGCGCAGCTCCACCCCGTTGTCGGCGGCGCGGTCGCGGACCATGGTCAGGCACTGGGTCACCGCCTCGCAGGGGTCGATCACCTCCTCGGACAGCTCATAACGGCCCGCCTCGATCTTCGACATGTCGAGCACGGCGTTCACGATGTCCAGCAAATGCTTGCCGCTGTCGTGGATGTCCTTGGCACAGGATTTCTGACGCTCGTTCAGCGCACCGAAGAACTCGCTGTCGAGGATTTCCGAGAAGCCGATGATGGCGTTCAGCGGCGTGCGCAGTTCATGGCTCATGTTGGCCAGGAATTCGGACTTGGCGCGGTTGGCCATTTCCGCCTGACTCTTGGAGGCGAGCAGTTCCGCCTCCTGCTGCCGACGCTTCGTGACGTCGCGGATGACGCCGACGAAGACGCGCCGCGCCGCTCCCCCCTCCCCGTTCGACTCGCCCTCCCCGTCCGGGCCGCCCAGCCGCAGCGCGCTGACCGCCAGGTTGATCGGGAAGGTGCTGCCGTCGCGGCGCAGCGCCAGGACCTCGCGGTCGTTGCCGATGATGCGCGAGCCGGCGTTCGGGCGGTATTCGGCCATCGAGCGGTCGTGGCCGGCGCGGAAGCCTTCCGGCAGCAGGATGTTGACGCTCTGCCCCACCACCTCCGCCTCGGCATAGCCGAACATGCGCTCCGCCGCGGGGTTGAAGGTCTCGATGATGCCACGGGAATCAATGGTGACCACCGCGTCCACCATGGATTCAAGGATGCCGCGGATGCGTCGGGAGGCGCGCTCCAGCCGGTTCTGGTCCTCCTCCCGCCGGGATTGCTGCCGCTCCACGTACCAGGTCAGCAGGGCGATCACCACGGACATGGCAAGGCCCATGGCGATCCACACCGCGCTGTCGCGCTTCCACTCGCCCAGCGCCTCGGCCTTCGGCAGGGTGGCGGCGACGGTGAAGGGATAGTCGGCGACGCGGCGGACGCTGGCGATGCTGGGGCGCCCGTCGGTGGGCAGCACGCTGTCCAGCGTCGCCGCGTCCCGCGTGCGCAGCACGGCGTCGACCTCCGGCCAGTCGGCCAGCGTGGCGAGGCGCCGGCGGCCCTCGTCCCACGGGCGGTGGATCAGCACCGTGCCGTCGGCCAGCGCCAGGGTGACCGTGCCCTCCAGCCCCAGCCGCAACCCCTCGAAGCCGGCCCCCAGCCGCAGCGGGTTGATCATGGCGACGACCACCCCGGCGAAGCTTCCGTCCGGGTGGGACCAGCGGCGGCTCATCGGAATGACATAGGTGCCGGGGAAGGCCATGCTGGGGATCGGCGCGCCGATGTGAAGCCCGCCGTCCGACGCGCCCTCGTCCCGGTGGACCGCGAAATAGGGCCGGTTGGTCAGGTCGAAGGCCGGCGGGCTGCTGTCGGCGGAGTGGTGCAGCACGCGGCCCTGCTCGTCGACCACGATCAAGCCGGAGATCGGGCCGATGGCGTCGCGCCGGTTGCGCAAAAGGGCGTTCACCGACGGCGCCGCCACGGTGCGCGCCTGCGGGTGGGTGTCCAGAACGGTGACCAGATCGGACAGCAGCAGGTCCACGCTGAACACCGTGCGGACGGCCTGCTCCTCCAGGATGCGGGCGAGGTTGCGGGTCGAGCGTTCAGCCCCCTGCACCGCCTCGGCGTGGCGCTGCCAGACGCCATAGCCGATCATCGCGTTGACCACGACGATGAAGGCCACGCCGGACGCCCTCATCAGGAAGCGCACCGACCCCAGGGTCTCGAACAGGCGCTCCCCCATTCCGGCGGGCCCCGTCCCGGAGGGCGGCAAGGTCGCGTCGCGAACCGGATTGCGGCTGGCCATGGCTGTAAACAAATCTCCGCACGCAGTCCAAACGGGGCCGTTGCGGACCGCCCGCGTGGCAAATCCAACGTGAGACGGTACCGCCACCGGCCACCGTCAATCTCGCGCGAAAACCATAATGGAAGTTTAACCTTAATGCATCAATGAACCCGTTCGGCCGAACGAGCGATTGCCGCTTTGCCTGACGCTCTCCGGGCGTTAAGAATTCGCGGGGGTCGGGGACGGTTGCGCAAAGGAACAGGGACGATGGACAGCCAGAAAGACCGCAAGGCCGCGATCCTCGCCGCCACCCTGTCGTCGCTGTGGACGGACACCGAACCCGCCGTGCGCGAACGCGTGACGGCCATCGCGCTCGCCGAGGCCGAGGCGATTTCGGAGGTCTTCTACGCGATCCTGCTGGACCGCCCGGACAGCAACACCTTCCTCAGCCATACACTGGTCCAGGAACGGCTGCGCCCGTCGCTGGCGCGCTGGATCGGCGCGCTCTTCACCGCTTCCACCGATGAGGCCATCGCGGCGGTGCTGGAGCAGAATTACCAGGTCGGGCTGATCCACGCCCGCATCAACATCCCGCTGACCCTGGTCAACGCCGGGATGCGGATCGTCAAGAAGGAGCTGTCCGCCCGCCTGCTGGCCGCCGACCTCAGCCGCGCCCAGACGGCATCCGCCATCCTGTTCGTCGGCGAGTTGCTGGACACCGTGCTGGACAACATGCACGAGGCCTATCTTGGCGACCTGCTGGGCAACGTCCGCCACCAGCAGTCTCTCAAGATGTTCATGAGCGGCCCCAATCTGGCGCTGGAGGGCGAGCGGCTGAAATCGTCGCTGTTCGACTGGCTGCGCAACACGGTGGTGGCCTTCTACGCGCATGAGGACAGCAACCACGCGAGCCCGCCGCCCATCGAATCCTCCGATTTCGGCCTGTGGCTGAACCACAAGGCGGAGCTGACCTTCGGCCGCGTCACCGAACTGGACCTCATCCGCGAGCGCACCAGCCGCATCAGCGCCAAGGTGACCGCCGCGGTGGAGGGCGGCTGGATCACCCCCGCCTTCGTGAAGGAGCTGAACAACGACGTCACGGAGATCGCCTATGTCCTCGGCACCATCATCGAGAAGGCGATGGAGATCGAAAGCGGGCGCGATCCGCTGACCCGCCTGCTGACGCGGCGCTTCATGCCGGCGATCTTCCAGCGCGAGGTCGCCATCAGCCTGCGCCATGGCAAGCCTTTCGCCGTGCTGCTGATGGACGCCGACCATTTCAAGTCGATCAACGACACGCTGGGCCACCAGGCGGGCGACTCCGTCCTGTCGGACATGGCGGAACTGTTGCACACCCACGTCCGGGCTGGCGATTTCGTCTTCCGCTACGGCGGGGAGGAATTCCTGATCCTGCTGACCGAGATGGACGAGGCGGCGCTGCGCGTGAAGGCCGATCAGCTGCGCCGGACGGTCGAGGAACACCGATTCCATAGCGCCGGGGGCGCCGGGGGCGCCGGGAACGGGCTGCGGGTCACCGCCTCGATCGGGGCGGCCCTGCACGAGGGGCACCCGGATTACGAACACACCGTCCGCCGGGCCGACGCCGCGCTCTACGAGGCCAAGCGCCAGGGCCGCAACCGCGTGGTGATCGCCTGAATGGTGGTCGCCTAATGGCGGGCGCCCGAGCGCATCTGCATCCCGGGATCGGGCGTTGCCCTGCGGGGACGCATCGGCTACGTAAGACCTTTCCCTGCCGAGACCCGCGAATTCCATGTCTGACGGACCGCTTTCGCTCTACCGGGCCCGCCGCGGCACCGGAACGCTGCGCCCCGACCCCGACCAGGAGCTGGCCGCCGAGAAGCTCCAGAGCCTCTACAAGGCGCTGACGGGCTACAGCCCCCAGCCCGCCGGGAAGGCCGGCGGAGCGAAGGCCGGCTGGCTGGAGCGGTTCGGGCTGGGCCGCCCGCGCTCCGAACCGGCGGAGGCGCCGCAGGGCCTCTACATGTACGGCGGCGTCGGGCGTGGCAAGTCGATGCTGATGGACCTGTTCTTCGACACCGCCCCGGTGGAGAAGAAGCGCCGCGTCCATTTCCACGAATTCATGCTGGAGGTGCACGAGCGCATCCACCAGCACCGCCAGTCGGGCAAGAGCAAGGGCAAGGACGCCGACGACGCGCTGCCCGAACTGGCCCGCGCGCTGGCCGACGAGGCGTGGCTGCTCTGCTTCGACGAGTTCCACGTCACCAACGTCGTGGACGCGATGATCCTGGGCCGGCTGTTCACCAGCCTGTTCGACCTGGGCGTGGTGGTGGTCGCGACGTCCAACTGGCCGCCGGACATGCTCTACAAGGACGGGCTGCAGCGCGAGCTGTTCCTGCCCTTCATCGCCCTGCTCAAGGAAAGGCTCGACGTTCTGGCGCTGGAAGGGCCGACCGACTACCGGCTGGACCGGCTCCAGGGCAAGCCCGTCTATTTCTGGCCGCTCGGCCCGGAGAGCGACGCCAGGATCCGCCAGACCTTCGAAACGCTGACCGACGGCGCCCGGGGCGAACCGACCCATCTGTCGGTCCAGGGCCGGAAGGTGGAGATCGCCTGCGCCGCCAAATGCGTCGCCCTGGTGGATTTCTGGAGCCTGTGCGGCAAGCCGCTGGGTGCGGCCGACTACATCGCCATCGCGACGCACTTCCACACCGTGCTGATCCACGGCGTGCCGACGATGAAGGACGAGCTGCGCAACGAGGCCAAGCGCTTCATGACGCTGATCGACGCGCTCTACGAGCACAAGGTCAACCTCGTGGTCGCCGCCGAAGGCCCGCCGGAGCGGCTGTACCCCGAGGGCACCCACGCCTTCGAATTCGAACGCACGGTCAGCCGCCTGATGGAGATGCAGTCCGAGGACTACCTGCGCCAGCAGCATCTGACCTGAGGGGCCGGGGCGCCTCGCCCCGCCCGTGTTACCACGGCGATGCCGTCCTACTCCCGTTTCGCGCCGAAGATAATTGGGCGCCCGACGTTGTATTGCTGAACGTCGGTCCAACGGCGAGGGAGAGGGCGAAGCATGCCTTGGCGGTCCCGGTGCGGTGCACTGACGCTGGCGCTTTTTCTGACGGCACCGATCCAGCCCGCCCCCGCCGCCGGGGCGGGCAGCGTCGACTGCTGGCTGCTCGACGGGGACGCGCTGACCCAGGCGCGCGACAGCGGCTGGTGCAAGGATGCCTTTTCCCGGAATTCGCAGACCGGGGCGGCGCCCGCCGTCACGGTGACCGCGGCCCCCCTGCCCGCCCGCAAGCCCGACCCGCCCCCGAAGAAGCGGGTCGTCACCGTCCAGCGCAAGGCAAAGGCCCAGCCCGATTCCCAGGCGGCTGCCATCGTCCGCCCGGCCGGCCGCGGCAATGCGGTCGCCGAGGCGGATTTCGGCACCCAGTTCAAGCGCGACTGGAACGCTCTGATGAAGAAGCTCTTCGAGCCCTGAGGAGCCGCCGGGTCAGGTGGCGGGTCAGGTACGGGCCTCGTCCAGCCACTTCCTCACCGCCGGCGGCTCGTAGGCGGCGAAGGCGTCCAGGATGCCCGGCGCGGTGTCGCGGACGATCAGCATGTCGCGGTGTTTGGGCTGCATGAAGCGCTCCCCCGCCACATGGTCGAGGAAGCCGGCCAGCCCGTCGTAGAAACCGGAGGCGTTGAGCAGGCCGCAGGGCTTGTGGTGACGGCCGAGCTGCGCCCAGGTCCACACCTCGAACAGCTCCTCCAGCGTGCCGATGCCGCCGGGCAGCGCGATGAAACCGTCCGACAGCTCGGCCATCAGGGCCTTGCGCTCGTGCATGGTGGAGACGATCCGCAGCTCCTGGAGCCCCTGGTGGCCGACCTCCTTGTCCATCAGGAATTGCGGGATGATGCCGGTGACCGTGCCGCCCGCCGCCAGGACCGAGTCGGCGATCCGCCCCATCAGGCCGGTCCGTCCACCGCCGTAGACGAGGCCGATGCCACGCTCCGCCATGTGGCGGCCAAGCTGCTCCGCGGCCTCGCCATAGGCCGGGTTGGTGCCGGGGTTGGACCCGGCATAGACGCAAATCCGCATGTCGTTCCTCTGTGCGCGCCGTCTCTTGGACGCGTGTCGTAACAGGTGGCTTACCGGACGCGGGTGGCCGTGAAGCGCTGGCCGGGGTTCACGAACTCGTCCTGCGCCGCGATCAGTTGCAGCTCCCGCGTGCCCATCCGGCGGGTGGTCTGGAAGATGGCGTAGATGGCCGCCGCCGCCTGCTCCAGCGCGCCGGCCGGATCGAAAGCCTTCAGGTAATGGGCCAGGAACAGGGCGGCCACCGCATCGCCCGACCCGTTGGGCGGCGGGTCCAGCGGCAGCCGCGGGGTGGAGACCAGCCACGCGCCGTCCCGGTCGTCGGCCAGCATCTCGATGTGGCCGGGATCGGCGTCCTTGCGGGTCAGGCTGGTCACCAGGACCAGCCGCGGCCCGCGCTCCCGCAGGGCGGCGGTGGCGGCCAGCGCGTCGTCCAGCGTCTGCACCGTCCGGCCGGTCAGATACTCCAGCTCGAACTGGTTGGGGGTCATCAGGTCGGCGGCGGGGACGGCATGGTCGCGAATGAACTCCGGCAGGCCGGGACGCACGAAGAAGCCGCGCCCGACGTCGCCCATCACCGGGTCGCAGGCGTAGACGGCGCGCGGGTTGGCCGCCTTCAGCCGGGCCGCCGTCTCGACGATCACTTGGCCCAGCCCGACGTCGCCCATGTAGCCGGACAACAGCGCGTCGCAGGTGGGCAGGACGCCGCGCGCGGCGACGCCGTCCATCAGGTCGGCCACATGCTCCGCTGTGAAGACCTGCCCGGTCCATTCGCCGTAGCCGGTGTGGTTGGAGAACTGCACCGTGTTCACCGCGATGGCGTCGCAGCCCAGCCGTTGCAGCGGGAACACCGCGGCCCGGTTGCCGACATAGCCGTAAGCGACGTGGGACTGGATCGAAATGACGGTCTTCATGGGCGGACGATCCGAAAGGTTGGGGGCGCATCCTAAACCGTCCGCGCCACACGCTGGGGATGTTTCCATGCAGACCAGAGTTTCACGCCTCACGCGCCGCATGGACAGCCCGCGCTCCGGCGGCTAATCCTGCGGCAACAAGATCGCTTGAGGGAATGCCATGGCCGCCACCGCCCGCCCGCGCCGCAGCGTGCTCTACATGCCCGGCTCCAACGCCCGCGCCCTGGAGAAGGGGCGCAGCCTGCCCGCCGACGGGCTGATCCTCGATCTGGAGGACGCCGTCGCCCCCGACGCCAAGGCGGAGGCCCGCGCCACCATCAAGGCGTCCATCGCCGCCGGCGGCTATGGCGGGCGGGAGCTGGTGGTCCGCAGCAACGGGCTGAACACGCCCTGGGGCTACGACGACCTCGTGATGGCGGCCTCCAGCGGGGCCGACGCGGTGCTGCTGCCGAAGGTGGAGAGCCCCGACATGGTCCGCCAGGCCGAGGCGGTGCTGCGCGCCAACGGCTCGCCCGACGGGCAGACCATCTGGTGCATGATGGAGACGCCGCTGGGCATGCTGAACGCCAAGGAGATCGCCGGGGCCAGCCCGAAGCTGGGCGGGCTGGTGATGGGCACCTCGGACCTCGCCAAGGACCTGCACGCGGCGCACACGCGCGACCGGCTGCCGATGCTGACCAGCCTGGGCCTTTGCCTGCTGGCGGCGCGGGCCTACGGCCTCGCCATCTTGGACGGGGTGCATCTCGACCTGAACGACGACGCGGGCTTCGCCGGGTCCTGCGCCCAGGGGCGGGAGCTTGGCTTCGACGGCAAGACGCTGATCCATCCCAAGACCATCGCCGCCTGCAACGCCGCCTTCGCGCCGAGCGAGGACGAGGTCGCCCAGGCCCACCGCATCATCCAGGCCCATGCCGAGGCCGTCGCCCAGGGCAAGGGAGTCGTTCTGGTCGACGGGCGGCTGGTGGAGAACCTGCACGTCGAGAACGCCCGGCGCCTCGTCGCGCTGGCCGAGGCAATCCGGGCGCTGGAGGCGGCGGGCTGACGCCCACCGCCCCTCTCATGGACTGAGCGCTCAGGAATCGCGGCGCGCCTGCGCGTCCTTCACGAACTGCGACACCCGCCCGATCTCGCGCGGATCGGTGTCGACCGTCCGACGCCCGCTGGGGATCGGACGCATGCCCTTGCGGGGGGTGCGTCCGGGCGACGGGTGCTGGGGCTCCGCGTCCCTCCTGCGCTTCAGGGCGTCCTGAAGGTTGGCCTGGATGATCTCCCGCCGCCGCTCGGCGCGGAACCGCTCCAGCCGCCCGTTCACCCGCTTCAAGGCCCGCGCGTAGACCTGCTTCTTGGCGGACAGGCCGCGTTCGCTGGCGTCGGCCGATTGCTGGCCGGTGCCGCTGGCCTTTCCCCGCCGTCCGCGGCGGCGCGAGGCGATGATGTCGCGCGCCCGGTCGCGCTCCCCGCGCAGCCAGCGGGCGAGCGTCAGGGTTTCGTCGGGCGGCAAAGCCTCCAACTCCGGATAATGGCTGCGGCGGACCTGTTCGAATTCCTTCTCGGACAACAACCGTCGTTCGGCCGTGAGTTCGACTCCCATCGTTGAACCTCTCTGCTTATGGCGCTCTGCTTCGTGGTCCCGCTTCGGCTTACCCCCGTCCGCTCAACCGATCGGGAGGCGAAGCGTTCCCGGATGCAGTCCAATGGATTCCGATGCCACTTAGGGGTGCCGAAGGAATCGGAATCACGACCTCCCCGGAACCAAGTCGCCCCCCATTGGTTTTCCGACATGTGGCAGAGGTGGAGGTTGAAGATGGCCTCGAAAGACAACGGCCAAGACGAAGTCCAATCCGGGAGCGGTCGCACATCGAACCGCGGCTTCGCGTCGATGGACCGTGACCGGCAACGCCAGATCGCCAGCAAGGGCGGGGAAAGCGTGCCAGCCGACAAGCGCAGCTTCTCCAAGAACCCGGAACTCGCCGCGGAGGCGGGGCGGAAGGGGGGCCGGAGCGTACCGGCGTCCTCCCGCAGCTTCTCCAAGAACCCATCCCTGGCCGCCGAAGCGGGGCGGAAGGGTGGGCAGGCGAGTCATGGCGGACGCGGGGCCGCCATACGCCCGGGCGAAGGCGACTGACGGCACCAACGAGAAAAGCCCCTCTCCGGAACCGGAGAGGGGCTTTCTTTTCGCCGTCCGCTGGTCGTCGTGGCCCGTCGGGCCGGCGCCGCAACCGGTCAGGAGGCCAGCTTGTCCAGCTCGCGCAGGATCGAGTCGCCCATGACGGTCGTGGAGCAGCGGGCCATGCCCGGCGCCATGATGTCCGCCGTGCGCATGCCGCCCGACAGCACGTTCTGCACGGCCCTCTCCAGCATCTTCGCTTCCTCGTCCATGTTGAACGAGTAGCGCAGGCACATGGCAAAGGACAGCAGCGTCGCGCAGGGGTTGGCGAGGTCGCGGCCGGCGATGTCCGGGGCGGAGCCGTGCACCGGCTCGTAGAGCGCCTTGCGCTGGCCGTTGGCGTCCGGGGCGCCGAGCGAGGCCGACGGCAGCATGCCGAGCGAGCCGGTCATCATCGCCGCCTCGTCCGACAGGATGTCGCCGAACAGGTTGTCGGTGACGATCACATCGAACTGCTTCGGGTTCTTCAGAAGCTGCATGGCGCCGTTGTCGGCGTACATGTGCTCCAGCGTGACGTCGGAGAACTCCTCCTGATGGAGCTTCGTGACTTCCTGGCGCCACAGGAGGCCCGATTCCATCACGTTGGCCTTCTCCATCGAGTGGAGCTTGTTGCCGCGCTTGCGCGCCAGCTCGAAGGCGACGCGGGCGACGCGGCGGATCTCGCTGGTCGTGTAGACCTGGGTGTTGACGCCGCGGCGCTCGCCGTTGCCGATGTCGGTGATGCCGCGCGGCTCACCGAAATAGACGCCGCCGGTCAGCTCGCGGACGATCAGGATGTCCAGGCCCCTGATGACGTCGGCCTTCAGGGTCGAGGCGTCGACCAGGGCATCGAACACCACCGCCGGGCGCAGGTTGGCGAACAGGTTCAGCTCCTTGCGGAGCGACAGCAGGCCGGCTTCCGGACGCTTGGTGTAGTCGGTGGGGTTGTCCCACTTCGGGCCGCCGACGGCGCCCAGCATCACCGCGTCCGCCGCCAGCGCGTCGGCCAGCGTCTCGTCCTTCAGGGGAACGCCGTAGGCGTCGATCGCCGCACCGCCGACCAGCCCTTCGGTGACGTCGAAGGTGACGTTGCGCTTGCGGTCGAGCCAGTCGATGACCCGGCGCACCTGGCGCATGACCTCCGGACCGATCCCGTCGCCGGGCAAAAACAGAAGCTTCTTGTTGGCGGGCATGGCGCACGCACTCCCCATTGGAGACTTTATCAGTGTTGTCTAATCCGCGGACCGACAGGCCGGAAGGTGGCTCCCACCCCGCCGGTCCGCAAGGCCGTCATGGCCCGATGCCATTGGGCCGGTATCGGTTGGCCCTCACAGCCGGGCTGGTCAGCCCCAGAGCCAGGGCTGGCCGCCGCGCTGCTTGCCTTCATACTGGTCGATGAAGGCGGCCTGCTGCATGGTCAGGCCGATGTCGTCCAGCCCGTTGAGCAGGCAATGCTTGCGGAAGGGGTCGACCTCGAAGCTGATCTTGCCGCCGTCCGGACCGGTGATCTCCTGCTTCTCCAGATCCACCGAGACGATGGCGTTCGACCCGCGCGACGCGTCGTCGAGCAGCAGGTCCACCTGTTCCTTCGGCAGCTTGATCGGCAGGATGCCGTTCTTGAAGCAGTTGTTGAAGAAGATGTCCGCGAAGCTCGGCGCGATGATGCAGCGGATGCCGAAATCGGCCAGCGCCCACGGCGCATGCTCACGCGAGGAGCCGCAGCCGAAATTGTCGCCCGAAACGAGGATCTTGGCGCTGCGGTAGGCCGGCTTGTTGAGGACGAATTCCGCGACCTCGGCGCCGTCCGGGGTGTAGCGCATCTCGTCGAAAAGATGCTTGCCCAGCCCGGTCCGCTTGATGGTCTTCAGGAATTGCTTGGGAATGATCATGTCGGTGTCGACGTTGATCATCGGCAGCGGCGCCGCAACACCGGTGAGAACCGTAAACTTTTCCATCGCCAGAATCCTGTCGCGCAAAAGAGGCGCAAGCGTGTGCATGCGGAGTTCGGTGAATAGCAGACCCGTCCCGCCATTGCCAGAGGAAGCTTGCCGCAAATGCCGCTCGCGGCGCGCGATTCCGCATCCCGGAACACAGCCGGACGCAACGAAATTGCTCCCGATTTCCCTCCGCCGCCTCCGGCGCGGCATCCCGTCCTTGCTGCGCGGCGCTCCCTCGCCTACCAAGGGGCGGACGTCCCCCTGGGTTCCGCGACCTCCATGACCTTGCTTCCCGCCGCCCGCCGCCCGCGCATTGCGGCGCTCGCCTTTCTGCTGCTGGCCCCGCCGCTCTACGGCCTGCTCGGGCTGGCGCTGGGCATGGACGCCAACTGGGACCTGCGGAACTACCATTGGTACAACGCCTACGCCCTGCTGACCGGGCGGCTGGGCATGGACATGCTGCCGGCGCAGATGCCCAACTTCTACAACCCCCTGTTGGACGTGCCCTTCTATCTGCTCGCCAGCCATCTGCCGGCGCGCGCGGCGGGATTCGTCTGGGGGACGCTGCACGGGCTGAATCTGGCGCTGGCCTTCCTGCTGGCCCACGCCACCCTGCGCATCGGTGGCGCGGGGCAACGGGTGGCGCTGGCCGCCCTGCTGGCGGCGATGGCCGGCTTCGGAGGCGGCGCGCTGGGGCTGCTCGGCACCACCTTCCACGACAACATGGTCAGCCTGGGCGTGCTCGGCGCGCTGGTCGTGGTGGCGGGGTCGCTGCCGCGGCTGATCGACGGGCCGGTGCCGGGCGCCCTAGTGCGGGCGGCCGCGGCGGGGCTGCTGGCCGGGGCGGCGATGGGGCTGAAGAACCCCACAGTGATCTACGCGGTCGGGCTCTGCCTCGCCTTCCTGGCGCTGCCGGCGCGGCCCTGGCGGCGGCTGTGGCTGGCTTTCCTCTTCGGTGTCGGGGTGCTCGGCGGGCTGGCGCTGTGCGGCGGCTTCTGGATGGCCCATCTGTGGGTGGAGTACGGGAACCCGGTCTTCCCGCACATGAACCAGATCTTTAAGTCGCCCTTCGCCGCGCTGTCCGGCTACGTCAACGTCGGCTTCTTCCCGGACTCGCGGCTGGAGCGCCTGCTCTTCCCGCTGGTCTTCCCCTTCGCGCCGCTGAAGGTCGGCGAGGTCCCCTTCTTCGACCTGCGCGTCCTGGTGCTGTTCCTCCTCGTTCCCGCCGCCGCGGCGCTGGCGCTGCTCGCACGCGTCTTCCGCCGGCCTTCCGCGGGGCTGACCGACACCGCCGCCACCCGCTACCTGCTGACCGCCATGGCGGTGACCTACGCGCTGTGGGTGGGGATGTTCTGCATTTACCGCTATCTGGTGCCGCTGGAGATGCTGGCCCCGTTGGCCATCGTCATGGCGGCGGGCCTGCTGCCGGTGCCGCGCCGGGCGGCGCTCGTCCTGGCGGCGGCGCTTCTGCTTCTGGTCCAGGCCACCGCCCGGCCCGCCGATTGGGGCCACGTGCCGTGGAGCGACCGCTGGGTGGAGGCCGCCGTGCCGCCCATCGAGAACCCCGACGACACGATGGTGCTGATGGCCGGTTACTGGGCGAGTTCCCACGTCATCCCGGCCTTTCCGCCGCGCATCCCCTTCGTGCGCATCCAGTCCAACTTCCTTCAGCCGGACTCGGTCGGCAACGGCTACCTTGCCCTGATGCGGGACAAGGTGGGGGCGCACCGCGGGCGCTTCCTGATGCTCAGCACCATCCCCGACACGCCCGGCGCCGCGAAGGCCGCCGCCCTGCTGGGGCTTCGGGTGGTGCAGGACAACTGCCGCGTCATCCCCAACAACCTGGGCGAGCCGCTGAACCTTTGCGACGTGCAACGCATGGCGGACCATGAAAGGTCAGTGGATTAAATTGGGCAATTGTGCTGTTTAACCCTACACCGGCACCGTTTCGAAGCGCATCGCCATGACCGTCTCCACCATTGACCGACCGGCCGACCGTCAATCCGACCGGCCCGCGGCGTCCGCAACCCCGACCAGGGAGTCGGACACGGACACGGCCCCCGTGGTGGCGGTGCTGATCCCCTGCTACAACGAGGAGGCGGCCATCGCCGCCGTCGTGCGCGACTTCCGCACGGCCCTGCCCGACGCGACGGTCTACGTCTACGACAACAACTCGTCCGACCGAACGGTGGAGGTGGCGAAGGCGGCCGGCGCCGTGGTCCGGCACGAACCGTTGCAGGGCAAGGGCAACGTCATGCGCCGGATGTTCTCCGACATCGAGGCGGACGTCTATGTGCTGGTCGACGGCGACGACACCTACCACGCCCCCTCCGCCCCGCTGATGGTCAAGCGGCTGTGGGACGACCAGCTCGACATGGTCAACGGCGCCCGCGTCACCGAGATCGTCAAGGCCTACCGGCCCGGCCACCGCTTCGGCAACAAGCTGCTGACCGGCATGGTCGCGCTGATCTTCGGCGACCGCATCCAGGACATGCTGTCGGGCTACCGCGTTTTCTCGCGCCGCTTCATCAAGTCCTTCCCGGCGCTTGCCAGCGGCTTCGAGACGGAGACGGAGCTGACCGTCCACGCGCTGGAGCTGAACATGCCCATCGCCGAGATCAAGGCGCCCTACAAGGACCGCCCGCCGGGCTCGCACAGCAAGCTGAACACCATCCGCGACGGCATCCGCATCCTGCGCACCATCGTCAATCTGGTGAAGGAGGAGCGCCCGCTGCCCTTCTTCTTTGCCATCTTCGCGGCCCTCGCCGCGGCGTCGGTGATCCTCGCCTGGCCGGTGGTGGCGACCTACCTGCAGACCGGGCTGGTGCCGCGCCTGCCCACCGCCGTGCTGTCCACCGGTCTGGTGCTGCTGGGCTTCCTCAGCCTGACCTGCGGGCTGATCCTCGACACCGTCACGCTGGGCCGCCGCGAGGCCAAGCGCATGCGCTACCTGTCGATTCCCGCACCGGGCGTCCATCCGGTCCGCAAGGCCGCCGGGTCCTGACCATGGGCAATCCCATCGGCGCCCTGTCCGACAGCCGGCTCGGACGGCTGGCCGTTCAGTTCGGCAAGTTCGGCCTCGTCGGCGTGGTCGGTCTGGTGGTGGACACGGCGGTGGTCTACGCGCTGGTGTTCGGCGCCGGGTTGGAGTTCTTCGCCGCCCGCATCCCGGCCTATCTGGCCGCCGCCACCACGACCTTCGCGCTGAACCGCGCCTTCACCTTCCGCGGGGCGGCCGACGCGCCGCTCTACCGGCAATGGGCCACCTTCCTGGCCGCCAACGCCTTCGGCGGAGCGGTGAATTACGGCGTCTCGGTCGGGCTGGAAGCCGCCCTGCCGCTGGCCGAGGCCCACCCGGTGCTGGCCGTCGCCGCCGGCTCGCTGTCCGGCATGGCACTGAACTTCGCCGCCTCCAAGCATCTGGTCTTCAAGGGCGCTTGAGCCGGGACACTTGAGGCGAGGCGCCCGACCACCCTCTCCTCTTCCGCATATGACCGGAAGTCCCATTGTGCGCCGCCGCAGACACCCGAAGTCCATGGAATGGGGCGCATCCGACGGGAATGGCCCCGACACCGACCTGCCTTGGCAAAGAGCCGGGAGGGAGCCATGAACAACAGCGACGTGCTGTGGGCCTGGGTGGCTGGAGTCACCGTGTCCGTAGCCCTGCTGGTCGGGCTGTCCCGCATGGGCGGACCGCCGACCCGTGCTGTGGAGGGGCATTTCACGCTGCCCGACATGGCGATGGGAGCCGCGGGTTGGGATTACGAGGCGTGGGAGCGGACCGGCGGAACGCCGCCGCGCCCCGAGTCGGTGGACACCCTCGCCCGGATGCTCGACCTGCTGGAAGGCATCCCCCCCGCATCGGGCGCTCCCCTGCCCGACGGGGACATGGACGGGGACATCGCCGATACCGGTGCGGCCGAAACCCAGTGACTCCGTGAACTGTTTGCCGCGACCACCCCGTGCAGCCATGGACTCCGCAGGCCCGGTCGCCATATAACGGCGGTCATGACGCGCGAATTCCTGAAGATGCACGGGCTCGGCAACGACTTTGTCGTGATCGACGCCCGCAAAACGCCGTACTCGCCGGCCGAGGCCGAGGTGCGTGCCATCGCCGACCGCAAGACCGGGGTGGGCTGCGACCAGTTCATCGTGATCGAGCCGGCGAAAACGGACGGCACGGCGGGCTTCATGCGCATCCGCAACGCCGACGGCGGCGAGGTGTCGGCCTGTGGCAACGCCTCGCGCTGCGTCGGCTGGCTGCTGATGGAGGAGGCGGGGGCGGAGCGCGTCGCCTTCGAGACCAACGCCGGCATCCTGCAGGCCAGCCGCGCCGACAACGGGCGGATCACCGTGGACATGGGTCAGGCCAATCTGGACTGGACGCAGATCCCGCTGGCGGAACCGGCGGATACGCTGCGCCTCGACGCGGTGTCGCACGGCGGCTTCGCCGGTCCCACCGCGGTCAGCATGGGCAACCCGCACGCCGTCTTCTTCGTGGACGATGCCGAGGCCGTGCCGCTGGCCGAGGTCGGTCCGGTGTTCGAGAATCACCCGGCCTTCCCCCAGCGCACCAATGTCGAATTCGTCCAGGTGTTGTCCCCCACCGCCGTCCGTATGCGGGTGTGGGAGCGCGGGGCCGGCATCACCCAGGCCTGCGGGACCGGCGCCTGCGCCACCGCGGTCGCCGCGATCCGCCGCGGGCTGACCAACCGCAAGGTCGACGTGATCCTGGATGGCGGCACCCTGACCATCGAATGGCGTGAGGACGGCCGCGTCCTGATGACCGGCCCGGTTGCCCTCAGCTATACCGGGCGGCTGTCTCCGGAGCTGGTCGCCGTCTGAGCGGTCTCCATTGAAGCATAGGGCCGCCCGTTAGGCTGAAAGAGCATGAGCGACACTGTGACCAACGAGCCGGAGATCGTCACCTTCGGCTGCCGCCTGAACACCTACGAATCCGAGGTGATGCGCACCCACGCCCGCAACGCCGGGCTGGGGGACGTCGTCATCGTCAACACCTGCGCGGTGACCTCGGAAGCGGAACGGCAGGCCCGCCAGACCATCCGCAAGCTGCGCCGCGAGCGCCCGAACGCCCGCATCGTGGTGACCGGCTGCGCCGCCCAGATCGACCCGCAGCGCTACGGCGCCATGCCGGAGGTCGATCAGGTGCTTGGCAACCAGGAGAAGCTGCAACCGGAAAGCTGGGGTCTGGCCCCGGCGGAGAAGGTGCTGGTCAACGACATCATGTCGGTGAAGGAGACCGCCGGCCACCTGATCGGCGGGTTCGAGGACCGGGCGCGCGCCTTCGTCCAGGTCCAGCAGGGCTGCGACCACCGCTGCACCTTCTGCATCATCCCCTATGGTCGCGGCCCGTCGCGCTCCGTTCCCATCGGCGCGGTGGTGGAGCAGGTGCAGGCGCTGGTGAAGGCCGGCTACAACGAGGTCGTGCTGTCCGGCGTGGACATCACCAGCTTCGGCCCCGACCTGCCGGGCACGCCGACGCTGGGGCAGATGGTGCGCCGCCTGCTGGCGCTGGTGCCGGAGCTGCCGCGGCTTCGCCTGTCCTCGCTCGACTGCATCGAGATCGACGACGACCTGTGGCGGCTGATCGAGACCGAGCCGCGGCTGATGCCGCACCTCCACCTGTCGCTCCAGGCCGGCGACGACATGATCCTGAAGCGCATGAAGCGCCGGCACAGCCGCGCCGACGCCATCGCCTTCTGCGAGCGCGTGCGCTCCCTGCGTCCCGACATGGTGTTCGGCGCCGACTTCATCGCCGGCTTCCCGACCGAGACCGACGAGATGTTCGAGAACACGATGCGGCTGGTTGAGGAGTGCGGCCTGACCTGGCTGCACGTCTTCCCCTACAGCCCACGCCCCGGCACCCCGGCCGCCCGCATGCCGCAGGTCGACGGCGGCCTCCGCAAGGAGCGCGCGGCCCGTCTGCGCGCGCGCGGCGCCGAGGCCGAGGCCCGCACGCTGGCCTCGCTGGTTGGGCGCGAGGTGTCGGTGCTGGTCGAGAAGGATGATCTCGGCCGCACCCAGCATTTCGCCGAAATCCGCCTGGGCACGCCCCGGCCCCCCGGCTCCGTCCTGCGCGCCACGGTCACCGGCGTGGCCGGCGGCGCGCTGACCGGCACCCCCCTTTGAGAACAGTGGACACGCCATGATCCTGCGTTGGTTCGGCCGCAAGAAGCCCGAAGAGCAAGCCCGCAAGGACGAGACGACCGCCCCGCTCCCGGAAGCGGTCCCCGCCGAGCCTGCGCCCACCGAGCCGGCACACACGGAACCGACCCAGGAGGCGCCGGTCCCAGAACCGGTCGCCGAAGCACCCCCGGCCCCCGAGCCGCTGCCGGAACCCGAACTCCCGCCCCCGCCCGCGGTCGAGACCCCGCCCCCGCCGCCCATCGCCCCGCCGTCCGGGCCGGAGGAGCGCGAGGACACGCCGGAGATCGTCCGCGACGACCTCCCCGCGGCCCTGACGGCCGAGGAGGAGAAGCCCAAGAAGGGCTGGTTCGCCCGGCTGAAGGACGGCCTGTCCAAGTCCTCGTCCAAGCTGACCGAGGGCATCTCCGGCATCTTCACCAAGCGCAAGCTCGACGACGAGGCGCTGGAGGAGCTGGAGGAACTGCTCATCACCGCCGACCTCGGCCCGACCACGGCGGCCAAGGTGACGGCGGAGCTGGCGCGCACCCGCTTCGGCAAGGAGGTCAGCCCCGAGGAGGTCAAGGCCACGCTGGCCGCCGAGGTCGCGAAGATCGTCGGCCCGGTCGCCAAGCCGCTGGAGATCGACGCCGCGCTGAAGCCCCACGTCATCCTGGTGGTCGGCGTCAACGGCACCGGCAAGACGACGACCATCGGCAAGCTGGCCCGCCAGTTCCGCGCCGAGGGCAAGACGGTCATGCTGGCCGCCGGCGACACCTTCCGCGCCGCCGCGGTCAGCCAGCTGAAGATCTGGGGCGAGCGCACCGGCTGCCCGGTGATCGCCCGCGACACCGGGGCCGACGCCGCCGGCCTCGCCTTCGACGCGCTGGAGGAGGCACGGCGCCAGAGCGTGGACATCCTGCTGATCGACACCGCGGGTCGCCTTCAGAACAAGGCCGGCCTGATGGACGAGCTGCGCAAGATCGTCCGCGTCATCAAGAAGGTGGACGAGAGCGCGCCGCACACCACCCTGCTGACGCTGGACGCCACCACCGGCCAGAACGCGCACAATCAGGTCGAGGTGTTCCGCGACATGGTGAACGTCTCCGGCCTGATCCTGACCAAGCTGGACGGGTCGGCGCGCGGCGGCGTGCTGGTCTCGCTGGCCGAGCGCTTCAAGCTGCCGGTGCACGCCATCGGCATCGGCGAGGGCGTCTACGACCTGCGCCCCTTCGACGCCGACCAGTTCGCCAAGTCGCTGATGGGGCTGCCGTCCCAGTAACGGCGCCCCCCAAGGCACAGGCAGGGGGCTTGTGCGAGAAAGGGACTTCCGACAGCTTCGCCCAGGCCCTATCTGAAGACTATGACGGCTGCCAAGATCTCCCCCTCCCCCGTTCCCCCCGGTCCTGTCGAGCGCTTCACCGACGCGGACGCCGCCCTGGCCCTCGTCAAGGACCTCTACGACCGCAACACCGCCTATCTGCGCGATCGCTTCGCCGCCTTCACCCGCGGCGAGGACGGCGGACGGCGGGAGCAGGCCCATTACCCCTACGTCCGCCTCTCCACCGCCTCGGCGGCCACGGTGGACACGCGGCTGGCCTACGGCTTCGTCGAGGGGCCGGGCACCTATTCCACGACGCTGACCCGCCCCGACCTGTTCGACCGCTATTACCGCGAACAGCTCTCGCTCCTGCTGCGCAACCACCATGTTCCGCTGGAGGTCGGGGTCAGCGACGAGGCGATCCCCATCCATTTCGCCTTCCCCCAGGGCATGCATGTCGAGGGCGACCTGACGCCGGAGCGGCTGGCCGGCCTGCCCGACCTGTTCGACCTGCCCGACCTCGCCCGCATGGACGACACCATCGTCAACGGGACCTACGAGGAGTCGCTGGACGCGGTGAAGCCGCTGGCTCTGTTCACCGCGCCGCGGGTGGATTTCTCGCTGCACCGGCTGCGCCACTACACGGCGACGGCGCCGGAGGATTTCCAGAACTTCGTCCTGTTCACGAACTACCAGTTCTATGTGGACGAGTTCATCCGCATGGCCCGCGAGATCATGGAGCCGGCCTCCGATCCCGAGCTGGCCGCCTACCGCAGCCAATACGACCGCTTTGTCGAGCCCGGCGGCGTCATCGTTCAGAACGCCAATCTGGGGGGCAATCCCGGCGAGGCGCCAACGAACGGCGCGCGGCTGCTCCGCCTGCCGCAGATGCCCGCCTATCACCTGACCCGCCCGGACGGCAACGGCATCACCCTGGTCAACATCGGCGTCGGCCCGTCCAACGCCAAGACGATCACCGACCACATCGCCGTGCTGCGCCCGCACGCCTGGATCATGCTGGGCCACTGCGCCGGGCTGCGCAGCACGCAGCGGCTGGGCGACTATGTGCTGGCCCACGGCTATGTCCGCGACGACCATGTGCTGGACGCCGACCTGCCGACCTGGGTGCCCGTCCCGGCGCTGGCCGAGGTGCAGCGCGCCCTGGAGACGGCGGTGGAGCGGGTGACCGGCCTGTCCGGCTACGCGCTGAAGAGCATCATGCGCACCGGCACGGTGGCGACCATCGACAACCGCAACTGGGAGCTGCGCGACCACCGCGAGCCGCTGATGCGCTTCAGCCAGAGCCGCGCGGTCGCGCTGGACATGGAAAGCGCCACCATCGCCGCCAACGGCTTCCGCTTCCGCGTTCCCTACGGCACGCTGCTCTGCGTCTCCGACAAGCCGATGCACGGCCAGTTGAAGCTGCCGGGCATGGCCGACCGCTTCTACCGCGAGCGGGTCGACCAGCATCTGAAGATCGGCGTGCTGGCCATGGAGCTTCTGCGCGAGCACGGCATGGAAACCCTGCATTCCCGCAAGCTGCGGAGCTTCGCCGAGGCGGCCTTTCAGTAAACCGCCCTCCGAAAGCCATTTTGCCTCACCCGAAAGTGCAGGCGCCAAAGTGCGCCTGCGCCTTATCTTAGGGTGCTCGGCAACGAAGGGAATTCAACCAATATGGCCGTGCGTGCAGGTTGGAGCGTCATCGCCGCCCTTTCTCTCGGGCTGGCGACGGGGCCGGTGCTGGCCCAAAGCGCACCAGAGGCGGACAGCGTTCCAGAAGCGAACCATGTTCCAAACACGGACACCGCTCCGCCGGCGGAAACCACGCCCCGGTCCGGACCGTCCATCGGCGCCTGGGTCGACAACGACCTGTTCGGCGGCGGCACCGACCGCTACTACACGAACGGTGTCCAGTTCTACTACGTCTCCGGCGACCGCCCGACCTACGGCAACATCGACTGGCTGGCCAACCTCGTTCCGTGGATCGGGGAGCATGGGGTGCGGCGCTACGGCATCGCCTTCGGCCAGAACATGTACACCCCCAGCGACATCACCAAGCCAATCCCCGACCCCACCGACCGCCCCTACGCCGGTTGGCTGTACGGCCGCCTGTCGGTGATCTCGGAGGAGACGCGGCAGGTCGACCGCATCGACCTGGACCTCGGCATGGTCGGCCCGGCCTCGCTGGCGGAGCAGACCCAGAAGGCGGTGCACCGCATCGTCCCCGGCGCCCGCTGGCCGGAGGGCTGGGACTACCAGCTCAAGAACGAGCCGGGCATCATCCTCAGCTACGAGCATGTCTGGCGCGCCGAGCGGCCGGCCCGCATCGGCCCCTTCGAGGCGGACATCAGCCCTCACGTCGCCGGCAGCGTCGGCAACGTCCTGACCTTTGGCGGAGCCGGCGTCACGATGCGGCTGGGCGGCAACATGGCGCCGCCGGTCGGCGCGCTGATCCTCCGCCCGACCGCCAGCATCCCCTATCAGGACAGCGTGGCCGCGGGGGAGCCGCGCCCGCCCTTTTCCTGGTACGTCTACGCCGGGGCGGAGGGGCGCGCCATCGCCCGCAACATCTTCCTCGACGGCAACAGCTTCCGCGACAGCCGATCGGTGGACAAGCACAACTTCGTCGCCGCCTTCCAGCTCGGCGTGGCGCTGCGCTACGGCCCGTTCGGCATCTCCTACGCCCAGAACTTCCTGTCGCCGGAGTTCGAGGGGCAGAAATCCTACACCAACTACGGCTCGATCCGCGCCTCCTACCGGTTCTGACCGCTTCCATATCCCCTCGGTCTTCGATCCCTCTCCCGTCCCGGGAGAGGGAGGGACCCACCGCAATGCGGTGGGAGGGTGAGGGTGCCGCCAAGGATCAGTGCCTTGATCCTCGCAAGACCCTCACCCGGCGCCTTCGGCGCCACCCTCTCCCGGGACGGGAGAGGGATTCACTTTATCCCAGGCCCGGTTCGGTCTATGTGAGGATCATGAACCAATACGCCCGACTGCTGATCGAAGCCGGCCCGCTGGCGGCCTTCTTCATCGCCAATTCCCAGGCCGGCATCATGATCGGCACCGCCGTCTTCATGGTTGCGATCAGCATTTCCGTGCTGGTCTCCTGGCGGTTCGAACGCAAGGTGCCGGTGATGCCGGTGGTCGGGGCGGGCTTCGTCCTGCTGTTCGGCGGCCTGACGCTGTGGCTCCAGGACGATCTGTTCATCAAGATCAAGCCGACGCTGGTCAACCTGCTGTTCGCTGCGGTCCTGTTCGCGGCGCATCTGACGCGGCGCAACGTGCTGAAGCATGTGCTGGGGTCGGTGCTGAACCTGACCGATGCCGGATGGCGCACGCTGGCGATCCGCTGGGCGTGGTTCTTCCTGCTGTTGGCCGCGCTGAACGAGGTGGTGTGGCGCACCATGACCACCGATGCCTGGGTGAACTTCAAGGTGTTCGGCATCATGCCGCTGACCCTGCTGTTCAGCGCCCTGCAGGCCCCGCTGATCCTGCGCCACCAAGTGCCGGAGGAGCCGCCGGCCGAGAAGTCCTCCTCCGCCTCCTGACCGCACTCTCTTCCCTACGGAGCGCACCCGCCATGTCCCACGATTACCCGCGCGACCTGATCGGCTACGGGTCCCGTCCGCCGCACCCCTACTGGCCGGGCGGGGCGCGGGTGGCGGTGCAGTTCGTCATCAACTACGAGGAGGGCGGGGAGAACTGCGTCCTGCACGGCGACGCCGCGTCGGAGGCCTTCCTGTCCGAAATCGTCGGCGCCCAGCCCATCGTGGGCATGCGGCACATGAACATGGAGTCGATCTACGAATACGGGTCCCGCGCCGGCTTCTGGCGGCTGCACCGGATGTTCACGGAGCGCGGCCTGCCGGTGACCGTCTACGGCGTCGCCATGGCGCTGGAGCGCAACCCGGACGCCGTCCGCGCCATGCAGGACGCCGGGTGGGA
Source organism: Azospirillum himalayense (assembly GCF_042657465.1). Taxonomy (NCBI): domain Bacteria; kingdom Pseudomonadati; phylum Pseudomonadota; class Alphaproteobacteria; order Rhodospirillales; family Azospirillaceae; genus Azospirillum; species Azospirillum himalayense. Next base: position 23,753 of record NZ_JBHSLC010000009.1, read on the forward strand.
GATCGCCACCCACGGCTACCGCTGGATCGACTACCAGCATCTGCCGGAGGCGGTGGAGCGCGAGCACATGCTGCGCGCCATCGAGATCCACACCCGCGTGACCGGCTCCCGCCCGCTCGGCTGGTATCTCGGGCGGTGCAGCCCCAACACCTGGAAGCTGGTGTCGGAGGAGGGCGGTTTCCTCTACAACGCCGACAGCTACGCCGACGACCTGCCCTATTGGGACGACCGCTTCGGCCGGCCGCAGTTGATCGTGCCCTACACGCTCGACGCCAACGACATGCGCTTCGCGACCAACCAGGGCTTCAACACGGGCGAGCAGTTCTTCACCTATTTGAAGGACAGCTTCGACGTGCTCTACGCCGAAGGGGAAGACCAGCCTAAGATGATGTCGATCGGGCTGCACTGCCGTCTGGTCGGGCGCCCGGGGCGCGCCGCGGCGCTGGCCCGCTTCCTCGACTATGTGCGGGGTCACGACAAGGCCTGGGTCGCCACCCGGCTGGACATCGCCCGCCACTGGATGGCCGAACACCCCTACCGGCCGACCGCCTGAACCGGGAAGAAGCGACCCGGGGTCGCGTCCGCGCCCAACTTTCTCACGCCAATTCGTCGCATCGGCGTTTGAACGAACGTCGAAATACAGTAGAAGGTCTTTGGATCGCGGCGCGGCCCTTTCGGGGCCGCGGTCCCGTGTCTGCCGATTCCTTGCGATCTTCAACTGGGTGCGCACGCCGCCGTGACGTTCAAGGATGAGATGAAGGCCGCCGGTCAGACGGCGGATCACAAGGCGCGCCCCATGGCCGATGCCCCCGCCGACGATGGCGGGGAGGCCCGGGACGACATCGCCCGCCTTCTGCGCGCCCTCAACGACGACCTGAAGGCCGACCCGGCGGAGGAGGACGATCTCCTGTCCCCGGACGCCGGGCGGAAGGCGGAGCGGCACCTGCCCATCGGCAAGATCGCCGCGGCGCTGGCCGCCGCCATCGGCATCGGCGCGGTCGTCGTGATGCTGGACCAGGGCGGGGACGCACCGTCCGCCCCCCCGGCGCCGCTCATCACCGCCGTCCCCAGCGCCCCGCCCCCCGGCGGCGCCTCGCCCGGCACCGTGGCTCCGGCAAAGCCGGAGGCGTTGATCACCCGCGCGGCCCCTGCCCCCGCCCCGGCCCAACAGCCGCCGATGCAGACGCAGACCATCGTCGCACCGGCCGCACCGGCGCCCGCCGTGGCCACGCCGCCCATGGCGCTGCCCCAGATTCCGCCGCCCGCGATGAAGGTGCCGGAACCGCCAGCCCTGCCGTCACCCGCTCCCGCCATCACCAAGCCGGCCGACCCCGTCCCCGCGCCGCACCCCGTGGAAACAGCGGAGAGCGCGAAGACCCCAGCGCATCCGCCGACATCGGCCATGGCTCCGCCCCCGGCCGAGCCCGCCAAGGCTCCGCCCCCCGTCAAGACCACGGAAACGGCAGAGCTTCAGGCCATGCTGTCGGTTCCGCCCCCGCCGGCCGCGGCCCAGCGCCAAGCCGCCACGGCGCGCCCGGCGCCGCAGCCTGCCAAGCCGGCGCCCAAGACGGCCTCCACCCCGCCCGCGCCCACTCCGCCCGCCACGGCGCCATCGTCGGGTGTGCTGACGCCGCCAGCGTCCGCCGCCGTTCCGGATGGGCGCTACACCGTGCAGGTCGGGTCCTTCCAGCAGGCCGACAACGCCGAAGGGCTGGTCCGCCGCCTGCGCGGTCTCGGCTTCAACGCCTACGCGCTGGACTGGACCGACGCCGAGCAGCGGTCCTGGCATGTGGTCCGCGTCGGCGGTTATGCCGACACCGCCGCCGCCCGTCAGGCCGCCGCGTCGCTGAAGGGCAAGGTGGAAGCGCAGCCCATCGTCGTCTCGACGCGCTGACCGCAGGCAACGGCGGCGGCGCGACAAACTGTCGCTTCTCTCTATTCCGCTTCTTTCCTTTCGGAATGCCCGCCCGCAATTTCGGTATTGCGGGCGGGCTTCGTCTTGATCTGTCCTTCTCCTTGCCGCTAACATGGGATTGAACAGGCACGCATATTAGAACAAGCGCAGCCGCAAGAAGCCGGCGCATCAGACCGGCGAACCGGAGGAAACCCTGGTATGAAGCCGACGATCCTGGTCGCCGACGATGAGCCCAGCATCGTCCTCTCCCTGCAGGTCCTGTTGCAGAAGGCGGGCTTTGCCGTGCGCATCGCCCGCAACGGCGAGGAAGCCCTTGAATCGGTTGCGGAAAGCACGCCCGACCTGATCCTGCTGGACGCCATGATGCCGCGGCGCGACGGGTTCGACGTCTGCCAGTCGCTGCGCGCCAACCCCGCCTACCAATCGCTGCCCATCATCATGCTGACGGCCAAGAGCCGCGACGTGGAGCGGCAGAAGGGCATGGCCCTGGGCGCCACGGACTACATCACCAAGCCCTTCTCGACCCGCGACCTCGTCACCACCGTCCGCAAGTACCTGCCACCCGAGAACGACCCGGACGAAACCCAGGGCGGGGCCGCGGAGCCGCAATCATGAGCGCCCCGGCGACCACCGGAAGTGCCGGAACCGCCGCTCCGGCGACCACCCCGGCGGAGCCGCGCCGGATCATCCCGCTGGCCTTCCGCGCCGCCGGCGTCGGCCTGCCCCTGTTGTCGGTGGGGGCCGCGGTCGGCTTCAGCGCGAACAACGACCCCAACGCTTTCGTCACCTACGCCGTCACCATGACCGCCGCCGTCACCGCCGCGGTCTGGGGCCTGTGGGGGCTGGTCGACCGGCGGCTGCTGCGCGCCTCGGAAACGCTGAGCCGCGAGGCCGGGCTGATCGCCCATGGCACGGCGGACGGCAAGACCGGCGCGCGCATTCCGCTGGCCCGCTACGGCGACCTCGCCCCGGTGGCCAAGGCGGTCAACGAGCTGTCGGACAAGCTGGCCGCCGCCCGCCGCGACACCGCGCGCACCGTCGCGGAGTCGACCGCCAAGGCCGAGGAGCAGAAGACGCGGCTCGCCGCCGTCCTGCGCGACCTGCACGAAGGCGTCCTGGTCTGCAACTTGAAGCACCAGATCCTTCTCTACAACCAGACGGCGCTCGACATCCTCCATCTGGCCGGCGACCTCGGGCTGGGCCGCTCCCTGCTGCATTTCGTGGTGGCGGAGCCGGTCATCCACACGCTGGAGCGGCTGACCCTGCGCGTGCGCGAGGGGCGGCATGTCAACCACGAGCATGGCACCACCGCCCAGTTCGTCGGCGCCACGACGGACGGGCACATCCTGCTGGCCGGGCGCATGAGCGCCATCCTGCAGGACCCGCCGGAGGGCTCGGACGAGTTGCCGACCATCACCGGTTACGTCATCACCCTGTCCGACGCCACCAGCGAACTGGCCGCGCTTGGCCAGCGCGACGCCCTGCTGCGCGAGGCGACGGAGGGCTTCTGCGCCCCCATCGCCAACCTCCGCGCCGTGCTGGAGACGCTGGACGACACGCCGGAGCTGGGGCCGGAGGAGCGCGCCGCCTTCCAGGCCGCGCTGATGGAGTCGTCCAACACCCTGTCGGAGCGATTGGCCCGCGTCACCAACGAGTATCGCAGCGTCGTCACCGGCTCCTGGCCGATGAGCGACATCCACTCCACCAACCTCATCAACCTGATCCGCCACCGCGTGGGGCCGGAGGCGCAGTATGGCGTGACGCTGACCGGGCTGCCGCAATGGGTTCACGGCGACAGCTACAGCCTCGTCATCCTGTTCGGCTATCTGATCGAGTACGTCTACGCGCTGACCGGGGTCCCCGCCTACGACCTGTCGGTGGAGCCGGGGGACAGCTGGGTCTATCTCGACATCACCTGGCGCGGCCCGTCGGTGCCCAGCGGCATCGTCGACAGCTGGCTCGACCACCCGCTGCCCGACGCGCTGGGCGGCCTGACGGTCGGCGACGTGCTTCAGCACCACAAGAGCACGATGTGGAGCGAGCCGGTGAAAGGGCCCGGATCGGAAGGCGAGCTGCTGTCGCGCCTGCGCGTGCCGCTGCCGCCCGCGCTGAAGCCGCCCTCCGCCCACACCGCGGCGCGCGGCGGGGCGCGGCCGGAGTTCTTCGACTTCAACCTGCTGCACCAGCCGCTGGCCACCAGCGAGCTTGGCCGCACGCCGCTCGACCAGCTCCATTACGTGGTCTTCGACACCGAGACGACCGGCCTGTCCCCCAGCACCGGCGACGAGATCATCCAGATCGCCGCCGTGCGCGTCGTCGGCGGGCGCATCCTGACCGGTGAGACCTTCAACACGCTGGTCAACCCGAAGCGGAGCATCCCGGCGGAATCGATCCCCTTCCACGGCATCACCGACGCGATGGTCGCCGACAAGCCGACCATCGACAAGGTGCTGCCGCAGTTCCGCGGCTTCGTGTCGGGCGCGGTGCTGATCGCCCACAACGCCGCCTTCGACCTCAAATTCCTGAAGATGAAGGAACGGGCGTCAGGCGTGCGCTTCGACAGCCCGGTGCTCGACACCATGCTGCTGTCGCGGATGCTGCTCGGCGAGGGCGGCGACCACACGCTGGACGGCATCGCCGAGCGGCTGGGGATCGAGGTGGTGGACCGCCACACGGCGCTGGGCGACAGCCTCGTCACCGCCGCGGTCTTCCTGCGCATGGTCGAGATGCTCAAGGAACGCGACGTCCGCACGCTCGACGACGCCATCCGCGGCGCCAACATCATCGTCGAGCTGGCGGCGCGGGAGCGCGCCTTTTGACCGGGGGGCCCGCCCCGCAACCCGCAACCCCTCCACCGCGCCGGGCGGGCGCCGACCGCCTGATCGCGCTGTTCCTGTTCGGCGTGGTCGCCTTCAACCCGCCTCTGCTGCGCGTCTTCGGCGCCGGCGACACGCTGTTCGGCCTGCCGCTGCTGTACGTGTACGCGTTGGGGGTGTGGGGCGGGGTGATCGCGCTGTCGGCGGTGCTTCTGGAACGCAGGGGGCGTTGAGATGCCCTGGCCCACCATCGTCGCCGCCAGCTTCGCCTACCTGCTCCTCCTCTTCGCCATCGCCTGGTGGGCGGACCGGCGGGCCGACACCGGGCGCAGCGTCATCGCCTCGCCGTACGTGTACGCGCTCTCCTTGGCGGTCTATTGCACGACCTGGACCTTCTACGGCTCGGTCGGGCGGGCGGCGTCGCTGGGCATCGGCTTCCTGCCGATCTATCTCGGCCCGACCCTGCTGATGCTGCTGGGGCCGCTGGTGCTGCGCAAGATCCTGCGCATCGCCAAGGCGCAGCGCATCACCTCCATCGCCGACTTCATCGCGTCGCGCTACGGGCGCAGCCAGGGGCTGGGCGGGCTGGTGGCGCTGACCGCGGTGATCGGGGTGACGCCCTACATTGCGTTGCAGCTCAAGGCCGTGGCGGTCAGCTTCGACGTGCTGTGGGGCACCGACCCGTCCGGCGCCACCGGCGGCCTGTCCCTGCCCGTGGTCCTGGACAACGCCTTCTACGTGGCGGTCGTCATGGCGGCCTTCGCCATCATCTTCGGCACGCGCCACATCGACGCGGCGGAGCATCACGAGGGCATGGTGGCGGCCATCGCCTTCGAGTCCGTGGTCAAGCTGGTGGCCTTCCTGGCGGTCGGCGCGGCGGTGGTCTGGGGGCTGCACGACGGCCCGACCGACCTGTTCGCCACGGCCGCGGAGCATCCGGAGATCCGCAACCTCTTCACCTCCGCCCCGGCGCTGGCCGACGGGTCGTGGCTGACCATGACGCTGCTGTCGATGGCGGCGGTGCTCTGCCTGCCCCGCCAGTTCCAGGTGACGGTGATCGAGAATGTGGACGAGCGGCACCTGACCCGCGCCCTGTGGCTGTTCCCGCTCTACATGCTGCTGATCAACCTGTTCGTCCTTCCGGTGGCGGTGGCCGGGCTGATGCGCTTTCCCGACCGGGCGGTGGACCCGGACATGTTCGTGGTGGCGCTGCCGCTGGCCGCCGGGAACGATTGGCTGGCCCTGCTGGCCTTCATCGGCGGGCTGTCGGCGGCCACCGGCATGATCGTGGTCGAGGCCATCGCGCTCTCCACCATGGTGTGCAACGACATCGTGATGCCGCTTCTGCTGCGCGCCCGCAGCGCCCGGCTGGAGCGGCTGCACGACCTGTCGCCGCTGCTGCTGACCATCCGGCGCGCCGCCATCGTGGCGATCCTGCTGCTCGGCTACCTGTATTTCCGCATCGCCGGCTCGGCCTACGCGCTGAGCGCCATCGGCCTGATCTCCTTCACGGCGGTGGCGCAGTTCGCCCCGGCGCTGATCGGCGGCGTCTACTGGGCGGGGGCGACCCGGCGCGCCGCGCTGGCCGGCCTCAGCGCCGGCATCCTGATCTGGGCCTACACGCTGCTGCTGCCCAGCTTCGCGCGGTCCGGCTGGCTGCCCGCCGCCTTCATCGACCAGGGGCCGTGGGGCGTCGCCCTGCTGCGGCCCTACGCCCTGTTCGGGCTGGACGGCATGGACCCGCTGACCCACGCGCTGTTCTGGAGCATGCTGCTCAACATCGGCCTCTACGTCGTAGTCTCCCTGCTCGACCGCCCCGGCCTGGGCGAGCGGGCGCAGGCGACCGCCTTCGTCGAGGTGTTCCAGCACCGCGACACCCCCCTGCCCGCCGGCGTCTGGCGCGGCACCGCCACGGTCGGCGACCTGCAACGGATCGTCGCGCGCTTCCTCGGTCCGCAGCGGGCGGAGGCCGCCTTCGCCCAGCATGTCCGCCGCAACGGCCCGCTGGAGCCGGACCGCCGGGCCGGGGCGGAGCTGGTGCGCTTCGCCGAGCGGCTGCTCGCCGGGGCGATCGGCGCCGCCTCGGCGCGGGTGGCGCTGGCCTCCGCGGTCGAGGGTGGCGAGGTCAGCTACCCCGAGCTGATGCGGATGCTCGACGAGACCAGCCACGTCATCGAGTACAGCCGCCAGCTCGAACACAAGACGGCGGAGCTGCAGCGCGCGTCGGCCGCGCTGCGCGCCGCCAACTTGCGGCTGACGGAGCTGGACCGGCTGAAGGATGAGTTCCTGTCCACCGTGACGCACGAGCTGCGCACGCCGCTGACCTCCATCCGCGCCCTGACCGAGGTGCTGCACGACAACCCCGACATCGAGCTGGAGCAGCGGCAGGAGTTCCTCGGCCTCGTCATCACCGAGAGCGAGCGGCTGACCCGCCTCATCAACCAAGTCCTCGACATGGCGAAGATCGAGGCCGGGGAGATCGACTGGCAGGTCCGCCCGATGGACCTGGGGGCCGCGCTGGAGCAGGCGGCGGCGGCCACCGCCCGGCTGTTCCATGAGCGTGGCATCGCGCTGGCCGTCACCATCCCGCAAGGCTTGCCGCCGGTGCGCGGCGATCATGACCGGCTGGTCCAGGTGGCGGTGAACCTGCTGTCCAACGCCGCGAAATTCACCCCGGCGGGGGGGCGGGCCTCGCTGTCCGTCGCGGTGGACGACGACCACCTGCGCGTGTCCGTCACCGACAGCGGCCCCGGCATCGCCGCGGAGCATCAGGCCATCGTCTTCGACCGCTTCCGGCAGGTCGGCGACACCATGACCGACAAGCCGCAGGGCACCGGGCTGGGGTTGGCCATCAGCAAGCGCATCGTCGAGCATCTCGGCGGGCGCATCCGGGTGGACAGCGCCCCCGGCAAGGGCGCCACCTTCGCCTTCACCGTTCCTTTGGCGACAGCGGCAACAGCCGTGTCACAAAACGATCAAAGCGCGAAAGAACCGGACCACACCGCCGGAACGCGCTCCGGTTGACACAGGTCAGTCCAGTTGCCTTAACGAATCCTTATACGTGTTTCAGGCAGGTTTTTTACCAAATGCCGGACATGATCAGTCTTCCGGACGGGGCATTGCCCGGTCGGGTTGCAAGGAGACGGGCGGTGACTTTGATCAAGTGGAGCGACGAGGGGGGAACGGTGCGGCTGGGCCTGCCCAGCGACCTCGACCTCGCCATGGCGCAGCCCCTGCTGGACAGCCTGCGCGCCGGCTTCGCCGCGTCCCAAACCGTGATCGCCGAAGCCGCGGCCGTGGAGCGGGTCAGCACCGCCTGCGTCCAGGCGCTGCTCGTCGCCTCCCGGCATGCCGCCGAACAGAACCGCACGTTCGCCATCGCCCAGCCGTCCGAGGTCCTGGCGGAAGCCTGCGAGGATCTGGGGCTGGACGGCTGGTTGAAGCAATGGAGCCAAGCGTGAAGAAGAAGGTACTCACCGTCGACGATTCGCGGACCATGCGGGACATGGTCTCCTTCACGCTGAAGGGCGCCGGCTACGACGTGGTCGAGGCCGCCGACGGACAGCAGGCGCTGGGCGTCATCGGCGCCAACAAGGTGGACCTCGTCATCACCGACCTGAACATGCCGGTGATGGACGGGCTGACCCTGATCCGCCGCCTGCGCGCCACCCCGGCGCACCGCACGCTGCCCATCCTGATGCTGACCACCGAGGCCGACGAGAAGAAGAAGTCCGAAGGCCGGGCCGTGGGGGCGACCGGCTGGATCGTGAAGCCCTTCAACCCGGAGAAGCTGATCTCCGTCGTGCAGAAGGTCTGCGGCTGACGCCGCGTCCTGGCTTGTGAGGGGGCGCCCGTGGAAGACCTGAGCCGGTTCAAGCAAACCTATTTCGACGAAAGCGCGGAGCTGCTGGAGGTCGCCGAGTCCGGCCTGCTGCGGCTGACGCCGGGCGAGGTCGATTCCGACGAGGTCAACGCCATCTTCCGCGCCGTCCATTCCATCAAGGGCGGCGGCGGCGCCTTCGGCTTCACCGAGCTGGTCACCTTCGCGCACGAGTTCGAGACGGTGATGGACGGGGTGCGCAACAACACCGTCCCCGTCACGACGGAGCTGGTGGACACGCTGATCCGCGCCAACGACCTGCTGGGCCAGATGCTGGCCTACGCGCGCGAGGGCGACCCCGCCCCGGCGGGGACCACCGACGGCACCGTGGCCGCCCTGCGCCGCCACCTGTCGGGCGGGGCTCCACAGGCCCAGGCTCCGGCGGCCGCTCCCGCCGCTCCGGCGCCTGCCCCCGTCTACGCCCCAACCTACGCCGACGACGAGGACGACGAGGCCGGGCTGTTCGGCGACGCCATGGCGGCCATCGCCGCCGCCCGCGCGGAGGAGGACCCGGTTCCCCCCGGCAAGCTGCGCTGGACCATCGTCTTCCGGCCGCGGTCCGATCTGCTGATGTCGGGCAACGAGCCGGCCTTCATGCTGCGCGCGCTGCGCCGGCTGGGCGACGCCACCGTCGAATGCCACACCGACGCCCTGCCCAATCTTCAGAACCTGGAGGCGGAGCTTCTTCACCTCTCCTGGACGGTCACGCTGATCGCCGACGCGGACGTCGATCTGGACAAGATCAACGACGTCTTCGAGTTCGTGGCCGACGACTGCGACATCCGCATCACTGCGGAAGCCCCGCCGCCCGCCGCCCCGGAGGAGGCGCCGCCCGTCACCGATCCGGTGCCCGTCGCCGCCCCGCCAGCGGTGGTCGTCGCGATCCCCGAAGCGCCCCCCAGAACGCCTGGGGCTGAAACCCCAAAAGCCGAGGCCGCCCGCCCGCGCCCCAACGGCGGCGGGGCGGAGCACGCCGGGCTGACCAGCCACACCATCCGCGTCGATCTCGACAAGATCGACCGGCTGGTCAACATGGTCGGCGAGATGGTCATCACCCAGGCGATGATCGCCGAGCATGTGCGCGAGCTGCCCCCCGGCGAGTTCCAGGAGCTTCTGGAAGGGCTGGAGCAGCTGGCCCAGCACACCCGCGAGCTGCGCGAGAGCGTGATGTCGATCCGCGCCCAGCCGGTGTCGAGCGTCTTCTCCCGCATGCCGCGGCTGGTCCGCGAATGCGCCGCCACGACGGCCAAGGAGGTCCAGCTCGTCACCAGCGGCGAGACGACGGAGGTGGACAAGACGGTGGTGGAGAACCTCGTCGATCCGCTGACCCACATGATCCGCAACTCCATCGACCACGGGCTGGAAGGCCCGGAGGAGCGGGAGCGCGTCGGCAAGCCGCGCGCCGGCACCGTTCATCTGTCGGCGCAACACCGCTCGGGCCGCATCGTCATCGAGATCACCGACGACGGGCGCGGCATCAACCGGCCCAAGGTGCTGTCCAAGGCCATCGAGAAAGGGCTCGTCCAGCCGGGCGCCACCCTGTCGGACGAGGAGATCGACAACCTGATCTTCCTGCCCGGCTTCTCCACCGCCGACCAGGTGTCCAACCTGTCGGGCCGCGGCGTCGGCATGGACGTGGTGCGGCGGAACATCACCTCGCTCGGCGGGCGCATCGGCGTCTACTCGACGCCGGGCGAGGGCTCGCGCTTCGTGCTGTCGCTGCCGCTGACCCTGGCCGTGCTCGACGGCATGGTGATCTCGGTCGGCGAGGAGCGCTTCGTCCTGCCGCTGACCAACATCGTGGAGAGTCTGCGCCCCAAGGCGGCGGACCTGCACGGGCTGGTCGGCAAGTGCGACGTGATGATGGCCCGCGGCGAGTATGTGCGGCTGGTCTACCTGCACCAGCTGTTCGGCATCCCCGGCGCCGTCGCCGACCCCACCCGCGCGCTGGTCGTGCTGGTGGAGACGGAGGACGGCTCCCGCCTCGGCCTCGTCGTGGACGAGGTGCTGGGCCAGCAGCAGGTCGTCATCAAGAGCCTGGAAGCGAATTTCCGCCGCCTCGACGGCGTGGCCGCCGCGACCATCCTGGGCGACGGGCGCGTCGCCCTGATCCTGGACGTCGCCGGCCTGCGCGAGATGAGCCGGCACATGGATTCCCGGGCGCCGCGTCCGCCGTCTTCGCCGGTGGCCGCGCTGCCCGCACCCGCACTCGAACCGGTCTGAGGCCACAGCGATGAGCAGTTCCACCGCGCTCGCCACCGTCGGCGGTAGCCGCACCGACGCCCGCAACGACGTCATGGCGGTCAACGCCGCCGAGGAGCAGTACGTCACCTTCACCGTCGGCAGCGAGGAGTACGGCGTCAACATCCTGTCGGTCCGCGAGATCCGCGGCTGGACGCCGGAAAGCCGCCTGCCGAACCTGCCGGACTATGTGCGCGGCGTCATCAACCTGCGCGGCATCATCATCCCCATCTTCGACCTGCGCGCCCGCTTCGGCGGCGGCGCCACGTCGGTCACCAAGCGCCACGTCGTGGTGGTGATCCAGGTGGGAGAACGCACCCGCGGCATCCTGGTCGACGCCATCTCCGACATCCTGGCGATCGGCCACGACGCCATCAAGCCGCCGCCCGACGTGGACGGCGGCATGGTCGACGCCGAGTATCTCAGCGGCCTCTACACCGCCGACGACCGCATGGTCACGCTGCTGAGCGTCGAGAAGCTGTTCTCCGTCGAGAACAGCGAGCTGGACTCGGCGACCAAGGCCCTGCCGGCGTTGGAGCGGGCGTCCTGATTGGATAACCCTCTCCCCTCCGCTCACGCGCAAACTTCGTTTGCGCTGACGCGACAGGCGGACCTTCGGTCCGCCGAAAGCGGGGAGAGGGTGGCCCGAAGGGCCGGTGAGGGGGGCGCGCTTGTGCCGGACGTGGCGCCACGCACAACCCCCTCACCCTAACCCTCTCCCCAGAGGGGAGAGGGGACATCAAAAGCAGCGACACGGGGGTGCGTCATGTCGCGGCTTTTCACACGGGTTTGTTTCAAATAAGGGCTAACGCCAGCGTGACGCGGCGGGCAAGGGGGATGGCATGGCGAAAGGGGTCGGTTCGTTCGTTGGGGCGATGGGCATCTCGAAGCGGCTGTGGCTGGCCTTCGCGCTCCTGCTCGCCCTGCTGGCCGCCCAGGTCGCCGCCAGCCTGCTGAGCATCCGCAGCCTGAACGGCAGCGTCGACGCGGTGCTCACCGGCGGCGAACTCGCCACCTTCGCCAAGGACCTCTCGGCCCGCCTCGCCAACCAGCGCATCCACGGGCGCGACTATCTGGTGTCCGGCGACCCCGCCGCGCTCAACCGCCAGCGGGCGTTGCGCACCGAGTTCGATCAGGCGCTGGCCGCCCACGGCACGGCCATCCAGCGTTCCAGCCAGGCGGCGGCCTTCGCCGAGCTGGCGCGGCTGCACACCGAGTACCACACCCAGTTCGAGGCGATCCGCGTCGTCCGCGACCGCTACGACGCGGCCATCCACCAGACCATGGACCCGCTGGGCACCCAGATCACCGAGACGCTGGAGCGCATCGTCGAGGGCGCCCAGGCCACCGGCGACAAGGACGCCGCCCTGGTCGGGGAGGAGATGGAGAAGCATTGGGTGCTGAGCCGCCTCTTCGCCAACCGCGCGCTCGGCATGCGCGACGCCGCCGCCGCCGCGCCGATGGAAAAGAACCTGGACGAGATGCTGGAGCATGTGCGCGAGGCGCAGGCCCTGCTGACCGAACCCCGCGTGGCGGCGCTGCTGCGCGAGGTGGCGGAACGGGCGCCGGGCTACCGCGCCGCCTTCCGCGACGCCGTCGCCGCCGACAAGGAGATCGACCGCCTGCGCGCCGAGATCGTCGCCAAGATCGTCACCGCCCTGACCGCGACTCTGGACTCCATCGCCACCACCATCCACGCCGAGCAGAAGGGAATCGAGACCCGCGCCGAAACCGAGGTGGAGAACAGTGTCCTGCTGGCCCTGGTGCTGGGCGGCCTGTCGCTGCTGCTGGGCATCGGCGCCGCCCAGGTCATCGCCCGTTCGATCACCGGCCCGGTCCAGGGCATCCGCAAGGTGATGACCGACCTCAGCGACGGCCATCTGTCGGTCACCGTCCCCCACACCGACGGGCGCGACGAGCTGGGCGCGATGGCCCGCGCCGTCGCCGCCTTCAAGGAGGACGCGGTGACCGCCGTGCGCGCGGGGATCGCGCTCGACCGCGTGTCGTCCTGCATCATGACGGTGGGCGAGGACGGAACCGTCACCGATTGCAACGTCGCCGCGCTCGCGATGTTCAAGGCCGCCGAGAGTGACCTGCGCAAGGCCCTGCCCGCCTTCGACGCCGCCGGGCTGATCGGGACGACTCTCGACGCGCTGGACACCGAGGCCCCGCACCTGCGCTCCAGCCTGACCGGCCTCGCCAGCCCCCACAAGGGCATGGTCAAGGCGGGCCGCCGCAGCTTCGAGATCACCGCCAGCCCGGTCGCCGGGCGCCACGGCGAGAAGCTGGGCCTCGTCGTCGAATGGCGCGACCTGACCGCCGAACTGTCCATCGAGGCGGAGATCGCCGCCATGGTCGACAGCGCCGTGCGCGGCGACTTCAGCCAAAGGATCGCGCTCGATGGCAAGACCGGCTTCTTCCGGCTGGTCAGCGAGGGCATGAACCGGCTGGCCGCCAACGTCTCCGGCGTGACCGAGGATCTGGCCGCCATGCTGGAATCGCTGTCCCAGGGCGACCTGTCGCGGCGCATCGACAAGCCGTACGAGGGCGTGTTCCTGCGCCTGAAGGACGACTTCAACGGCACGGCGGAAAAGCTGTCGGAGATCGTCCGACGCATCAACGGCGCCGCCGAATCCATCGCCGCGGCCAGCCGCGAGATCGCCGACGGCAGCCTCGACCTGTCCGAGCGGACCGAGCAGCAGGCGTCATCCCTCGAGGAGACGGCGGCGAGCATGGAGGAACTGGCGGCCACCGTCCGCTCCAACGCCGACAACGCCCAGCAGGTCAACAGCTTCGCCAACGACGCCCGCCGCGCCGCCGAGAAGGGCGGTCAGGTCGCCGCCAGCGCCGTGGAGGCGATGCGCGGGATCGAGCGCTCGTCGCAGAAGATTTCCGACATCATCGGGGTGATCGACGAGATCGCCTTCCAGACCAACCTGCTGGCGCTGAACGCGGCGGTCGAGGCGGCGCGGGCCGGCGACGCCGGGCGCGGCTTCGCGGTGGTGGCGCAGGAGGTGCGCAACCTCGCCCAGCGCTCCGCCCAGGCGTCCAAGGAGATCAAGACGCTGATCCTCGACAGCGGGGCGCAGGTCAAGGACGGGGTGGAGCTGGTCCGCTCCGCCGGCTCCTCGCTGACCGACATCGTGGCGGGCATCGCGCGGGTCGCCGACCTCGTGTCGGAGATCGCCCGCGCCACCGCCGAGCAGGCGTCCGGCCTGGACGAGGTCAACACCGCCGTCGCCCAGATGGACGAGATGACCCAGAAGAACGCCGCGCTGGTCGAGGAAAGCACCGCCGCCGCCCGCTCGCTGGAGGAACAGGCCGGGCAGCTCCGCCAGCAGATGGCCTTCTTCTCACTGGACGCCGGCCACGCCCACGGCGGGTCCGAGCTGCCCCGCGGACGGGCAGCATGACCACCGCCCCCAGCCCCGCCCCCGCCCCCGACTCGGCCCCGGCCGACCGCGGCGCCGTCCCCGCGGCGACGTCGGGCCGGCGGGAATTCCCGTTCGAGCGGCGGCACTTCGATTTCATCGCCCACATGCTCTACCAGCTCGCTGGGATCGCGCTGGCCCCGCACAAGATCGAGATGGTCTATTCCCGCCTCGCCCGGCGGCTTCGCGACCTGCGCCTGAGCGACTTCGACAGCTACTGCGCCCTGCTGGAGAGCGAGGAGGGGGCGAACGAGGTCGGCTTCCTGGTCAACGCCCTGACCACCAACCTGACCAGCTTCTTCCGCGAATCGCACCATTTCGACTTCCTGGCGAAGACCGCGGTGCCGGAGATGCGTGCCCGCCACGCCGGGGAATCCTCCCACCCGCGGCTGCGCATCTGGTCCGCCGGCTGCTCCTCCGGGCAGGAGCCCTACACCATCGCCATGGTCCTGGCCTCCAGCTTCGGGCCGGAGTTGCGGCGCTGGGACGCGAAGATCCTGGCGACCGACATCGACACCCACATGGTCGACACCGCCCGGCGCGGCGTCTATCCCGCCGATCTGGCGAACAGCATCCCGGCCCCGCTGCGCGACCGCTTCACCCGGCGCCAGCGCGAGGGCGGCGAGCCGATGGTGGTGATGGAGGAGGAGCTGAAGCGGCTGATCACCTTCAAACCGCTGAACCTGCTGGAGCGTTGGCCCATGAAGGGGCCGTTCGACGCGATCTTCTGCCGCAACGTGCTGATCTATTTCGACCGCGTCGGGCGGACCCAGGTCATCGGCAACTTCGCCCGCATGCTGGAGCCCGGCGGCTACCTCTTCCTCGGCCACTCGGAGAGCCTCTACGGCGTGTCGGACCGCTTCCGCCAGACCGGCCCCACCATCTACCGGAGGCTGTGACGCATGACCGCATTCGCAAGCCGCCGTGCGGCGGAGGCCCGGCAGACCGGCGGCTACTTCCATCCGCAGTTCCGCGCCCACACGATGAAGGTCTTCCTGGGCCATCATCTGGTCAGCGACCGCTCGGACGTGATGATGGTGACGACGCTGGGCTCCTGCGTGGCCGCCTGCGTCCACGACCCGGCGACGGCGATCGGCGGCATGAACCATTTCCTGCTGCCCGAGGTGCCGGAGTCCGAGGACGCCGGCACGGGGGCGGCGGCGCGCTACGGCTCGGTCGCCATGGAGCGGCTGATCAACGACCTGCTGGCGCGCGGCGCTCAGCGCGGGCGGCTGGAGGTCAAGCTGTTCGGCGGCGCCCGCGTCATCGATTCCAGCTTCGACGTCGGCCAGCGCAACGCCGCCTTCGCGCTCGACTATGTCCGGCGGGAGGGGCTGAAGCTGATGGGCCAGGATCTCGGCGGCGCCTCGGCCCGGCGCATCCACTATTTTCCCCACACCGGCAAGGCCATGCGCAAGATGCTGCGGCCGGAAGCCCTGTCGGAGACGGCGAACCAGGAACTGCATTTCCGCTCCAGCCTGCGGCACCAGCCGATCGAGGGCGACGTGGAACTGTTCGGGGAGGACTGAGCCATGACACGCTCCATCCGCGTCGTGATCGTGGACGACAGCAGCCTGATGCGGGAGATGCTGAAGGCCATCATCTCCGAGGAGCCCGGAATCGAGGTGGTCGGCGTCGCCCGCGACCCCTACGAGGCGCGCGACGTCATCAAGCGGACCAACCCGGACGTCGTCACGCTGGACGTCGAGATGCCGCGGATGGACGGGCTGTCCTTCCTGGAAAAGATCATGACGCTGCGCCCGACGCCGGTCGTCATGGTCTCCTCCCTGACCCAGGAGGGGTCGGAGGCGACGATCCGCGCGCTGGAGATCGGCGCAGTGGACTGCGTGGCCAAGCCCGACGGCTCCGAGGGCCACGGCTTCGAGGCGATGGCCCACGAGCTGGTCGGCAAGATCCGCATCGCCGCCACCGCCCGCCTGTCGATGCGGCGGCCCAAGCCCGCGACGTCCCCCCTCCAGACGCCGCGCCGCGCCGGGTCGGGCACCCGCTTCATCGCCATCGGCGCCTCCACCGGCGGGGTGGAGCGCATCCGCGATGTGCTGGCGGTCATGCCCGCCGACTGCCCGCCCATCGTCATCACCCAGCACATGGGTCCGAGCTACGTCCCCAGCTTCGCCGCCCGGCTCGACCGCATCTCGCCGCCGTCGGTGGAGGTCGCCACCCAGGGCGCCCGGCTGGTCCAGGGCAAGGTCTACATCGCCCCCGGCGACCGTCATCTGGTGGTGATCCGCGACGCCCAGGGCTATTCCTGCCACATCCAGGACGGGCCGGCGGTCAGCGGCCACCGCCCGTCGGTGGACGTGCTGTTCTCCTCCGTCGCCAAGGCGGCGGGGGCGAACGCGGTGGGGGTGATCCTGTCCGGCATGGGCCGCGACGGGGCGTCGGGCATGCTGGCGATGCGCGACGCGGGGGCCTATACCATCGGCGAACAGGAATCGAGCTGCGTCGTCTACGGCATGCCGCGCGCCGCCCGGGAAGCCGGGGCGGTCGCCGTCGAACTGCCGCTGGCGCAGATACCGGCCGAGATGCTGCGCGCGTTCGACGCCATCGGCGAACACCGCACGCGCGCGAACTGAGGAGCAGCACCATGTCTTTCTACGGCCGCGCGCCCCGCCTGGAAGCCGGACCGGAACCGGAGAAGCCGGACCTTCCCGACGATGGCGCTCCCGTGCACAGCCTGCCCGAGATCGGCGAGAAGATTCCGGTGACCGGGGAGCTTCTGGCGACCTGGATGGGCTACGCCGACATCCAGCGCCGCACGCTGGAGGCCGTGCAGAACGAGCTGACCCGCACCTCCTCGACGGTCGAGGACGCCACGCTGGACCTCTCCCACCGCTTCCGCGAGCTGGCCGAGAAGGCCATGCAGCAGTCGGAGCGGGTGGAGCAGATCGTCGGCATGGCCGGCTCCGTCTCCATCGACGGGGAGCGGGTGCCGATGGACCAGCTGGTCACCGGCATGCAGCAGATGATCGCGGACATGATCTCCAACATCGTCACGCTGTCGCGCCACGCCATGAGCATGGTCTATCTGCTGGACGACGTGCAGAAGGACGTGGCGGAGCTGGAGAAGTCGATCGGCGACATCGACGCCATCAACCGCCAGACCAACTTCCTGGCGCTGAACGCCACCATCGAGGCGAGCCGCGCCGGGGAAGCCGGCCGCACCTTCGCGGTGGTCGCTCAGGAGGTGCGCCACCTCTCCCGCAACACCGGGGCGCTGGCCGACCGTATGCGCTCCAAGGTCACCGCGGTGGTCAAGGGCGTGCGCAACGGCCACGACATCCTGCGCCAGATCGCCGACACCGACATGTCCCCCCAGATGCTCGCCAAGGAGCGGGTGGACAAGACCATGGACAGCCTGGTCGACCAGACCAATCACTTCCAGGCGGTGCTGGAGACGGCGGCCACCGTGTCGTCGGACATGTCGGCCACCATCAGCCGCATGGTCACCGGAATGCAGTTCCAGGACCTGACCAAGCAGCGGCTGGAGGCCATCAACGACAGCCTCGCCATCATGGCGGAAGGGCTGAACGAGCTGGAAAACCGCACCCGCGTCGAAATGCCCGCTTCCTTGGGGCCGCAGGTTCCGCAGGAATGGCTCGACGAGCTGCTGGGCCGCTTCAAGCTGAGCGAGATGCGCCAGCGCTTCGTGCGTCGTCTGCTGCTGGAAGGGACCGCGCTGGACGAGCATGGCGTCCTTGACGTCGATGCCGGCCAGGCCGACAGTTCCGGCGGCGACATCGAACTTTTCTGAGGCCAAGGGATTCTGTGGAATCCCCGGCCTGACTTGCTCCATTCTGGCGTGGTCCGCACAAGGCCACCCGCCCCATTGCCCCTTCAGGAACACCCTTCAGGAACACCGGACCGATGGACTACGGAATTGAGGACAAGGAGCAGGAGACCCTGGTTCGGTTGCGCGGTCGCCTGACCTTCAACGACCACGCCAAGCTGCGCGCCCTGATCCGGGAGATGCTGCAGAACAGGGCCAAGCGACAGGTGCTCGACCTTTCCACGCTGGAATTCGTCGATTCGGCGGGAATCGGCATGCTGCTGATCGCGCGGGAGGAGATGGCGAACGCGGACAAGCAGCTCGTCCTGCGCTCCGCCGCCGGGCAGGTCAAGCGCGTGCTGACCGTGGCCCAGCTCAACAAGATCGTCACGATCGAGGACTGACCCCCTTGGTCCCCTCCCCCACCCGCGTCGCCGCCCTGCAAGGCTTGGGCGTGCCGGCCGACCGGCTGGACCGGCTGTCGGCGGCGCTTCGGCTTCCGCCCCGGCGGCCCGGCTCCCCGGCGGGGGAGGAGTTCGGCGCCTCCGTCCTGCTTCTGGTGGGCGACGCCGGCGCCGTCGAGGCGCCGGAGTTCTGGCAGCGGCCCTTTGGTGCCTGGATCGAGGTCGCCGGCCTGTCCGACGCCCAGATCGTCGAGGCTGCGCGCCGCGCCGCCCGCGCCGACCTGTTCGCCTGCGTGACGACGGTGACCGCAAACCGGCTGCATCTCGCCGGGCGCGTCCTGAACGGGCTGGCCGCCCTGCACCCGATGCCGGAGGCCCAGCGCGACGACATGGAGCTGGCGCTGCACGAAGCGATCAGCAACGCGGTGGTCCACGGCAACCTTCAGGTCGAAGGTATGAAGGGGCTGAGCGTGGAGGCGCTGGAACGCTTCTCCCACGATCTGGCGGCGCGCATGGCCGATCCCGCTTTCGCCGACCGCCGGATCGAGGTCGCCGCCTGGCTTGAGAGCGCTTGCGCGGTGGTGGAGGTCGCCGACGAGGGAACCGGCTTCGCCCGGCCGGAGCGCATCGACTACGGCGCCTCGGGCCGCGGGCTGGACCTGATCGCCGCCATCGTGGAAGAGCTTCAGCTTCTCGACGGCGGGCGCCGCATCCGCATGAGGTTTCCCCTCTGATGGACGACGCCATCGCCGCCTGCCGCATCCTGGTGGTGGATGATACCGACTTCAACCGCACGCTGATCGGGGCCCTGCTCGGCGAAGCCGGCTTCCAGAACGTCGCCTACGCCAAGGACGGCTTCGACGCGCTGGAGCAGATCGCCGCGGAGGCGCCGGACCTGCTGATCCTCGACATCATGATGCCGGGGATGGATGGGTTCGAGGTCTGCCGCCGCCTGCGCGCCGACCACGCCTACGCCGACCTGCCGGTGCTGGTGCAGACGGCCCTGTCGTCCAGCGACGACCGCAACCGGGCCTTCGCCGCCGGCACCACCGATCTGATCTCCAAGCCGCTGGACCGGACGGAGCTGGTCGCCCGCGTGCGCATCCACCTGCAGAACCGGGTGCTGATCCGCGACCTGCAGACCTACCGGGCGCGGGTCGAGGGGGAGCTGGCGATGGCCCGCTCCATGTACGACCATCTCCTGCCCTCCCCGTCGTTGTGCGCCGCGCTGACGGACAGCGCGGGGGTGACGCTGCGGTCGCACACGGCGCTGTCCTCCGACCTGGGCGGCGACCTCTGGGGGGTGCTGCCGCTGGCCGGCGGCCGGTTCGGGCTGTTCCTGCTGGATATGGCCGGGCGCGGCGTGTCGGCGGCGCTGAACGCCTTCCGCATGCACACGCTGATCCACGAGCTGGCCCCTCATCTCGGCGAGCGGCCCGGCGCCTTCCTGACCGAACTGAACGAGCGGGCCGTCTGCCTGCTGGAGCTTGGTCAGCACGCCACGGCGATCTACGGCGTGGTGGATGGCGCGGCGGAACGCTTCACCTACGCGGCGGCGGCGGCGGCGGCCCCAGTCCTGATTCCGAACGACAACGCGGCATTGGTTTTCGGCGAGGGGGCCGGGCAGCCGGTGGGCGTCGTCGCCGGCATCCGCTACGAGGAGCGCAGCCTGCCCTTCCCGCCACATTCCGCGTTGGTCCTGCACTCGACCGCCGTGCTGGAGGCGCTGGGCGGGCGCAGCGGCGGATTCGCCACCCTGCTGCGGAGCGCCGCCGTCCGAAACGCCATGGCTGGCGGCGATGGCGATGGCGATGGCGGCGACGCCTTCGCGGCGGTGACCGCCGCGCTCGCCGCCGCCCAGGGCGACGTGCCGCTCGACGACCACACGCTGGTCTGGATCGGGCGGGGGGGTGCGCGATGAACGATCTGCCGGAGGTTCCGGGGCTGGAAACGGCCCGCGTCCTGGTGGTGGACGACAACCGCGTGAACCGCCATCTGCTCCAGGCCCTGCTGGAACGCGGCGGCGTCACCCGCATCGAGATGGCGGAGGACGGCAACGACGCCTTGGCCCGGCTCGACAGCTTCCGGCCCGACCTGATCCTGCTCGACCTGATGATGCCGAACCTGGACGGGTTCGAGATGTGCCGGCGCCTGCGCGCGCTTCCCGCCTGGAAGGATCTGCCCGTCCTCGTGCAATCCAGCCTGAACCGGGCGGAGGACCGCGCCAAGGCCTTCGCCGCCGGGGCCACCGATTACGTGACCAAGCCGATCAACGCGGTCGAGTTGCTGGCCCGCGTGCGCATCCACCTGCAGAACCGCGCCCTCCTGCACGACCTCCAACGCTTCCGCGAGCGGACGGAGAGCGAGCTGTCGCTCGCCCGCAAGATGCAGGAACGGCTGATGCCCTCGCCGGGGCGGCTGGCCGAGATGGAGGCCGCGGCGGGGGTGGGCATCGCCGCCCATTTCGCCCCCTCGTCGGAGTTGGGCGGCGACTTCTGGGACCTGCGGCACGACGGCGGCGAACCGGGCCGGGGACGGGGCCGGACCATGCTCTACATGGTCGACTTTTCCGGCCACGGAGTCGGGGCGGCGCTGAACACCTTCCGCCTGCACGCGATCTGCCAGCAGATGGACGTGTCCGGCCTGACCCCGGGCGAGTTCCTGTCCACCGTCAACCGGCGGCTGTGCGCGCTCCTTCCCAACGGCCAGTTCGCCACCATGCTGGCCGGGGTGGTCGAACCGGCGGAGGACCGCTTCGTCTACGCGTCCGCCGGATCGACGCGCCCGATGGTCTGGGCGCCGGGCGATGCCGAACCGCTGCTGGGCGACAGCGCCGGCCTGCCGCTCGGCCTGCTCGCCTCGGCGGAGTATGAGGAGCGCTCCCTCCCTCTGCCCCCCGGCGGGCGCCTGTTCCTTTATTCGGACGGCGCCATCGAGATCGCGGTCGGCAACGACGTCCTGGACGAGCCGGGCCTCGCCGCCCTGGTCGCCGAGCGAATGGGCGAGACGGACAGCGGCCGCTTCCTGGACGGGTTGCTGGACCGCCTGCGCGCCATTGGCCCGATCGACGACGACCTGACCGCGCTGCTGCTGACCCGCAAGGGCTGACCGGCGCCATGGAACCGACAGGCGCATGACCGCCAGCTCCCCCGACGACGCCCGCCTCTTCCGGGCCGTTCTGGACACCAACATCCTCGTCGGCTACGCCCTGCTCGGCGCCGAGGTGCCCCGCCGCAGCCTGGCCATCCAGCGCAGCGTCGAGGCGGTGCGGGCGCAAGGAGCCGCCTTCGTGTCCGACGCCACCCTGGCTGAGCTGCGGGAGGTGCTGATGCGCCCGGACTTCGACCGCTACCGCCCGGCCGCGGAGCGCGCCGCCTTCCTGGCCGCCTTCGCCGCGGAGGCTCAAAGGATCGAGCCCGCTCCGGTGGAGCGGCTGTGTCGCGATCCCGACGACGATATGTTCCTGGCCGTGGCGCTGGCCGTCGATGCCGACTGGCTGGTGACGGTGGACCGGCAGCTTCTGTCGGTGCGTCAGGTGGGCCGCACCCGCATCCTGCGTCCCGAGCGGTTCCTCGATGCGATCGCCTGACTCAGCGTTTCACAGGTCCGTCCTAAAAGTTTCCACTCGACTTCCGGCCTTCGTTCTCTAGAATGAAAAGAGAACACTTCGCAAACTAGCGGTGAACGGATCGCGGGTGACCGGATGAGCACGCAACCTCTCCTGTTCGACAGCCTGCCCGAGACGGAGCGGGCGCGCAAGCCGGCGCGCCGGTCCCGCGCCTCCACCGTGGCGGCGCCGGTGGCCGTCGACGTGCTGCGGGAGGACGTTCCGTCACCGTCGGCGCCGCCACCGATGACCCTCGCCCTCGTCCCGCCGCCGCCCGTCCCGATGGCGCCGCGCGCCGACTTCGACCCGGCGGCCCTGACCAACGCGGAGCTGCGGGCACTGGCGCAGGCCTTGCCCGACCAGAAGCTGGCCCATCTGCTGATCGAAGCCGCACGCGAGTTGAAGCGCCGCGCCGCGCCGGGAGTTGGCTCCGGCGCCTGGGAGGAGGATGAGGGAGAGGACGGCCCGTCCGAACCGAATCCCCTGCTGCTGCGCGCCGCCCGGCAGGCGGTCGGCGAGCTGTCGGGCGAGGACGGCTGACCAAGTCACGAACATTGACCGATTCACAGAATACGTGTCCGGACACAAAATAATCCCGCGGCAATAGATCGTTTCGTACCCCAACTTTGTACGGTTGCCTCCCCCCGATTCGGGAATGATTGCGCGACAAGACACGCACTTATGTGCAATGATGTGTCCGTAGCCTGACCAATGGCCGCGCCTGCGTTTCCCTGGCGCCTCGCCGGCGGTCCGAGCCGAAAAGGAACGACCCGCGGGGAGGGTGATTTGGACTGGATGACCTGGCTCCAGGATTGGGGCGATGCCTTCTATCCCCTGGCCTTCATATGGGCCTTTTTCGAAGGCGAGACCTTCGTGATTTTCGGCGGGATGGGCGCGCACCTGGGGATCATCAACCTCTACTGGTTGGTTGCCGCCGTCTGGATCGGCAGTTTCATGGGCGACCAGTGCTATTTCTGGATCGGCCGCAAATGGGGCGCCAAGGCGCTGGCCCGCTTCCCGGCGGCGGAGGCCCGCGCGACGCGCGTGCTGTATTGGCTGGAAACCTACGGCGTCGGCTTCATCCTGGCCTTCCGCTTCCTCTACGGGGTGCGCAACATCGCGTCGGTCGCCGTCGGCACGTCCCGCATGCCCTGGCGCAAATTCCTGTTCTGGAACTTCATCGCCGCCGGCATCTGGGCCTGGAGCTTCGCCGGGGCCGGCTACCTGTTCGGCGAGGCCGCCGCCGCCATCGGCGAGAACGGTCCGAAGATCCTCCTGCTCATCGCGCTGGGCATCGGCGTCACCATCTTCGCGGTGAAGAGCGTGATGTGGGTCCGCCGCCGCTACGCCGCGTCCGAGACGCAGGCGTAACGGCGCCCCTTCCCCCGAGACTCAGGCAGAAGGGCCGCCGCGGACGACCGCGTCGGCCTTTTTCGTTTCCAGGCTGTGGTGTCCGGGCTTGCCCTCACGCTCGGCGGGCGATCCACACGGCGGTCAGATCGTCGCGCAGCGGCAGGCTGGTGCGGGCGTAGAAGCGCTCCAGCAGCGGCCCCAGCGGGCGGGCGCGGTTGGCGGCCATGGCCCCGCGCAGCAGGCCGGGCACCCCGTCCTGACCGATCGGCTCGTTGTCCGGACCGCTGCATTCGATCAGCGCATCGCTGTAGAGGAACAGGCAGCTCCCACGCGGCAGGCGCAGACTGCGGTCGGCGTAGACGGCGCGACGCGACGCGCCCAGCACCAGCCCCGCCGAGTCGAGCAGCCGAAGCTCCCCGGCGATCCCCGCCACCGGATTGGGCGCCCCGGCCGAGGCGTAGGTCAGCGTGTCGGTGTGCAGGTCCAGGATGCCGAAGAAGGCGGTGGCGAACTGCCCGACCGGCAGCACCTCCTTCAACGCCCGGTTCAGCCCGGCCAGCCATTCCGAGGGCGGCACATGCTGCATGGGAAAGCGGTCGATCAGCGTGTGCAGGCGGAAGGTGTTGATGGCGGCGGTGATGCCGTGCCCGGCGAAATCGACCAGCAGAAAGGCGACGCGGTGGCTGTCCAGCGGGTAGACGTTCCAGAAATCGCCGCCCAGCTCCGACGAGGTTTCGAAATGGGCGTCCAGCACCAGCTCGTACCGCTCGGCGACGGCCTCCAGCTCCTTCGGCTCGGGCAGCAGGGACAGCTGCATCGCCTTGGCGTGCTTCAGCTCCCGCTCCACCCGCGCGCGGAAATCGGCAAGGTCGGTGAACAGCTTGCGCTTTTCGAGCTGGTGGCGGACGCGGGCGACGCACTCGCCGGGCTTGATCGGCTTGGAGATGAAATCGCTGCCGCCTGCCTCGAAGCAGCGGACCTGCTCCTCGTCGCTGTCCAGCGCGGTCTGGAACAGGATCGGCAGCTCCTCGTGGGTCAGCCGCTCGCGCAGGCGCCGGCACATCTCCAGCCCGTCCATCACCGGCATGCTGACGTCGAGCAGCACCAGATCGGGGCGGAAGCTCTCCACCTTGCGCAGCCCCTCCACGCCGTTCTCGGCGACTTCGATCTGGGTCA
Source organism: Azospirillum himalayense (assembly GCF_042657465.1). Taxonomy (NCBI): domain Bacteria; kingdom Pseudomonadati; phylum Pseudomonadota; class Alphaproteobacteria; order Rhodospirillales; family Azospirillaceae; genus Azospirillum; species Azospirillum himalayense. The sequence continues at coordinate 48,366 of NZ_JBHSLC010000009.1, forward strand.
GCCCGGCGCGGCGGATCATCAGGGCCAGCGACTTCCTGTTGAATTCGTTGTCGTCGACGATCAGGACACGGCTGGCGGCGAGCGAAATGGGCATGCGCGGACCCGCCCGTCCGTCACAGGTCGAACTGCAGCAGGGTGCAGCGCCCGCCGTCGGTCACATGGATGCGCCGGGCCAGCGCCCGCATGAACACGAAGCCACGGCCGGAATGGGCGCCGCTGTCGGTGTCCTGCGGCAGCGCCGCGGCGTCGAAGCCGTTGCCCTGGTCCACCACCGCGATGGACAGGCTGTCCCCGGCCCAGCGCGCGAAGATGTCGATCCGCCGCTGCCGCACGGTCCCGTCGCCCAGCCGTTCGCGCAGCAGCCGGCTGAACAGCCGGTAGCCCTCCGGCTGCTCCTTGGTCGCGCTGGGAATCCCGAGATTGCCGTGGACGATGGCGTTGGCGATGGCCTCGTGCAGGCACAGCTCGACGTTGCCGCGCCGCTCCGGCGTCAGCACGCCGCGCCGGGCCAGCTCGTCGCAGACCAGAACCGCGCATTGCAGGCCATAGGCGGTCCCGGTGGTCAGCGACAGGTAGAAACCCTGCTCCACCGGCGGAGCACCCAGCCAGTCGGCGTCGATGGCGCCGGTCCCCTCTTCCCGCTCCGTCAGTTCCACCGTCAGGAAGCGGTTGAGCCCGAAGGCACCGCGCAGGATGTCCCGGTCGGCCTGGGCCAGCAGCACCGCGGCGGCGGCCCCGCCACCGGCCTCGTTCAGGCCGAAGCGCGCGGCGACCCGCGCGGCGATCTCCGCCGGCACGCGATCCCGCACCACGCTGAAGGGGCGCACGGCGCCGGCCGGACCGGGGGGAAGACAGGCGGGGGAACCGTCCATCACCCGCTCACCGCTCGATGGCGACGACTTCGCCGATCCGCGCCAGCTCGATGGATCGCAGCACATCGCCCTGCAGCTTGCGAAGGATCAGCTTGGTGTTGCGCTGCTCCGACTCGTCCTGAAGGATCAGCAGCATGCCGATCCCCGCGGAATCGATGAAGGTCAGCCCGTCCATGTCCAGGATGAAGCGGCGCGTGCCCTCCCCGTTCAGCAGCTCCACGATGTCGGGGAGGCTGTCATGGTCGGTGAACTCCAACCGGCCGCTCAACAGCACCTCGATGGTTTCGGAGGACCGGCGCACCTGGAAATTCATGACATCCTCTTGTGTTGCACCGCGCAAGCGGCTCCCGCGAACAGTAGTGCAAGGCCGATGCCCTCTCAAGCATCAAGTATCCAACTTGTCGTTTTTATCGATCATAAGGAGAATTTTCACGACATTCACACCATAGACGAAACGCATCGGTTGATAGTACAACCTCAATACCGGTGAAGGCGGTGCCGTGCCGCCGGTCCGCCCCGGTCATGCGCCCCCGCAGCGGGATACCCCTTCATGACGGTGATCGAGCAGGCGTGGAAGACGGTGCCGACGGTGTCGGCGAAATTCCTGCTGATCCTGATTCCCATCATGATCCTGACCACGCTCGGCTTCTCCTCGATCTTCTTCTACGGCAAGTACAAGGATCTGCGCGGCGCCCTGCGCGACCGGATCGAGGCGGTGGCGGAGATCAACGCCGTCGCCCTGTCCTCCAGCCTGTGGGCCGTGGACGTGCCGGCCATCCGCAACATCATCCAGGCGATCTCCGTCAACCGCGAGCTTCTGTGCATCGAGGTGGCGGACGAACTGGCCGACGGCCGTTTCGCATGGCCGGACTCCGATTGCCGTCCCGTCGCCGGGCGCGAGACGGTGCGCCGTCCGATCCAGGTGCAGAACCGCCGGCTCGGCACGCTGACGCTCCATTTCAGCTACGCCTCGGTGGACGAGCAGATCCGGCAGGAGATGGTCAACACGCTGTGGCTCGTGCTGCTGATGCTGGTCGGCACGCTGGTCACCGCCCTGACCGCGCACCGGCTGACCATCGGCGTGCCGCTGGGCCGGCTGATCGCCTCGATCCGCACCGCGGAGCAGGAGCATCTGCGCCAGCCCGTGCACTGGTCGTCGGCCGACGAGCTGGGGCGGGTGATCGCCGCCTACAACGGCATGCTGACCCGGCTGGACGAGGAGGAGGCCGCCCTGCGCCAGAGCGAGGAGCGGCTGGGGCTGGCCATCACCGCCACCCGCTCCTCGGTCTGGGATTACGACCTGCGGACCGGCCAGTACTGGTGGTCGAAGGAGTTTCCGGCCCTGCTCGGCTACGGCCCGGCCGAACTGGCGATGACCGCGCGGACCTGGGAATCGCTGATCCATCCGGAGGAGCGGCGGCGGGTCATCGCGGAGTCCCGCAGCCGCGTGCGCGACAAGGACAGCGCCCATTCCATCGTCTACCGCATGCGGCGGCGGGATAGCGGCTGGAGCTGGATCGAGGACCGGGCGACCGCCCTGCGCGACGGCGAGGGAACGGCGGTCCGCCTGACCGGCACCATGTCCGACGTGACGGAGCGCATGCAGGCCGAACGGGACTTGGCGCGCGAGCGGAACGTCCTTCAGATCACGCTCGACAACACCGACCAGGGCATCATCATGGTGGACCGCAACCTGCGGGTCGTCATGTCCAACCGTCGCGCCGCGGAGCTTCTCGACGTGCCGGCGGCCTTCCTGGCCCGCAACCCGCTGTTTCCCGAGATCATCCGGCTCCAGCGCGCCCAGGGCGCCTTCGAGGATTTCAGCATGGATCCCGATCTGGAGCTGGATGAGACCGCCGTGGTTCCCGACCAGCCCTTCGCCTTCAAGCGGCGGCGGCCCGACGGCACGATCATCGAGGTGCGGTCCAACCCCCTGCCGGAGGGCGGCTTCGTCCGCACCTTCACCGACGTGACGGTGGAGGCGCGCTCCGCCGAAGAGGTGTTCCACGCCATGGAGGCGCTGGAGTCCGCCTACGCCGACCTCAAGGAAACCCAGGACAGCTTGGTCCAGGCGGAGAAGATGGCATCGCTCGCCCTGCTGGTGGCCGGCGTTGCGCACGAGATCAACACGCCGGTGGGCATCGCCTACAGCTGCTCCACCCATCTGGCGTCGAAAACGCAGACGCTGACCGAGGCCTTCGCGAAGGGCACGCTGAAGAAGTCCGACCTGACCGCCTATGTGGCGGCGGCGGGTGAGTCCGCGCGCCTGATCGAACAGAACCTGACCCGCGCGGCGGAGCTGATCCAGAGCTTCAAGCGCGTCGCCGTCGACCAGACCAGCCAGGAGCGCCGCCGCTTCGACCTGCGCTCCTACCTGGACGAGATCATCACCTCGCTGGGGCCCCGCCTGCGCAAGAGCCCGCACCGGATGACCGTCGCCTGCCCGGACGGCATCACCATGGACGGCTATCCCGGAGCGCTCAGCCAGGTCATCACCAATCTGGTCATCAACGCGCTGACCCACGCCTTCCCCGATGGGCGGGAGGGGGCGATGGCGCTGACCGTGGCGGAGTTGCCGGACGGCGAGCTGGACATCCGCTTTTCCGACGACGGGATCGGCATCGCCCCGGACAATCTGCCCAAGGTGTTCGAACCCTTCTTCACGACCAAGCGCGGCACCGGGGGCAGCGGACTCGGCCTCCACATCGTCTTCAATCTGGTGACGCAATCGCTGGGCGGCCGGATCTCGGTGGAGAGCCCGCCCCCGACCAACACCCCCGGCGGGGGCACCACCTTCCTTCTGCGGATTCCCGTGTCGGCGCCCCGGATGGCCGGCACCACCGGGAAGAACCCGCCGACCGACGCAGCATGACGGACGCAGCATGGCCGACGAACTGATCATGCCCGACACCGATCCCAACCCAGACGACGAGATCCTGTTCGCCGACGAGGAGGGCGAAGACAGGGAGGAGTGCCCGCCCTGGCCCATCCTGGTGGTGGACGACGAGGACGACGTCCACGCCATGACCGCCCTGCTGCTGGACGACGTGGTGTTCCAAGGGCGCCGGCTGGAGCTGATCGGCTGCCGCTCCGCCGCCGAGGCCCGCGCCGTCCTGCGTGCCCGGCGGGACATCGCCGTCATCCTGCTCGACGTGGTGATGGAGGAGGAGGACGCCGGGCTGACGCTGGTCCGCTGGATCCGCGGCGCGCTGGGCAACCTCGACGTCCGCATCATCCTGCGCACCGGCCAGCCGGGGCAGGCGCCGCAGCGGGACGTGATCGTCGGCTGCGACATCAACGACTACAAATCGAAGGCCGACCTGTCGGCGGAGGGGTTGTTCACCGCGGTGATCGCGGCCCTGCGCTCCTACGACTACATCCGCTCCATCGAAACCAAGGTGGCCGAGCGCACGCACGAGCTGCGGCAGAGCCGCGAACAGATGCGCGTCATCCTGGAATCGAGTCCGGTCGGCGTCTGCGCCTACACCTATGACGGCGTGCTGGTGATGTGCAACGACCGGCTGGTCCATCTGCTCGGCGTGCCGAAGGAACGGCTGATCGGCGTCTCCATCGCCGACCTGTTCATCGAGCCGGACAACACCGAGGCGCACGAGACGCACTGGACCTTCTTCCGCCGCTCGCTGCGCGACGCCGAGGTGCGGGTGCGGCGGGCCGATGGTTCCATCTTCTGGGCGCTGGTGTCGGTGGACCCCACGCTCCTCGACGGCCGCCCGGTCCATCTCGCCTGGGTCTACGACATCACCCGGCGCAAGCTGGCCGAGCGCCAGATGGAACGCGCCAAGGAGCAGGCCGAGCAGACGACCACCGCCAAGTCCGCCTTCCTCGCCACCATGAGCCACGAGATCCGCACCCCCATGAACGGCGTTCTGGGCATGCTGGAGCTGCTGGAGCGCACGCCGCTCGACGGCGGGCAGCGCGACACTGTGGCGACCATGCGGGAGTCGGCGACCTCGCTGCTGCGGATCATCGACGACATTCTCGACTTCTCGAAGATCGAGGCCGGCAAGATGGACCTGGAGCAGGTGCCCGTCTCCATCTCCGCCCTGGTCGAGGGGGTGGCGGACACGCTGGCCCCGGCGGCGCGGGCCAAGGGTTTGGCGCTGCTGACCTATGTGGACCCGGCGCTCCCGCCGGCGCTGACCGGCGACCCGGTGCGGCTGCGCCAGATCCTGTTCAACCTGTGCGGCAACGCCATCAAATTCACCGAGCGCGGGCGCATCGTCGTCCAGGCCACCCTGGCCGCAAGGACGGGTCATGGCGTTCAGGGCGGCACCCGGCTGCGCATCGAGGTGGCGGACACCGGCATCGGCATTTCCGAGACGGCGCGCCGCCAGCTCTTCCAGCCCTTCACCCAGGCGGAAAGCTCGACCGCCCGGCGCTTCGGCGGCACCGGGCTGGGCCTGTCGATCAGCCGGCGGCTGGTCGCGCTGATGGGCGGGACGATCGGGGTGGACAGCGCGCCGGGGGCGGGCTCCACCTTCTGGGTCGAGCTGACGCTGAACGCCGCGGCCGCCCCGGCCGAAGCCCCCTCGGCGCCGACGCCCCCAGCGACGGCGGAGTCTGATCTTGCCGGCCTGACCGTCCTGGTCGGCCTGCCGGAGACGGCGGAGCGCCGGATCGTCGCCGACTATCTGGAGGCCGCCGGGGCGCGGGTGCTGGCCGCCGGGGAGCCGGACGCCCTGGCCGAACAGGCCCGGACGGCCCGCGAAGCCAACGGCGCTCTGAACGTCGTGGTGGTCGACGAGGCGCTGCACACCCCCGTCGCCGCCCAGGCACCGCAATTGCTGGGCCGCCGCGTCGGCGAACCGCAGGTGCCGACGGTGCTGCTGCAGGACCCCACGACCATCGGCGCGCATCTCGCCGACGGGTCGGTCCCGGTGAGCCGCCCGGTCCGCCGCGCCGCGCTGGTGCGCGCCGTCGCGATGGCCGCCGGGCGCGCCCTGACGGACGCCGCACCCGGCGAGGGCCCGTCTCCCGCCACGCCCTGCGCCCCGGCCCCGCTGAGTCCGGAGCGCGCCATCGCCGAGGCCGAGGCCCTCGGGCGGCTGATCCTGGTGGCGGAGGACAACGCCATCAACCGGAAGGTTCTGCAGATGCAGCTTATCTCGCTGGGCCACACGGCAGAGCTGACCACCGGAGGGGCGGAGGCGCTGGCCGCGCTGGGGCGGCGGCGCTACGCCCTGTTGCTGACCGACATCCAGATGCCCGAACTGGACGGGTTCGAACTGACCCGCCGCATCCGCGCGGCGGAACGCGCGACCGGCGCCCATCTGCCGATCGTCGCCCTGACCGCCAACGCCGCCCCGGCGGACATCGAGAGCTACCGGATGGCCGGCATGGACGAGGCGCTGAGCAAGCCGCTGGACCTGGCGAAGCTCGACGCCGCGCTGACCCGCTTCCTGCCACCCCCCGTGGCGGCCCCCGTGGCGGCCCCGGTGGCACCGCCCTCGTCTTCGCCGCCGGAGAGCCCGCCGGTCGACATGGCCCCAATCGACCTCGATGTCCTTCGCCAGCTTTGCGGCGACGACCGGGCGCTGATGGACGAATTGCTGAACGACTTCATCGGAATCGGCCGCCACATCGCCGATGAGGTCGCCGACGCCGTCACCGCGCGGAACGGAACGGCGATCCGCGCCGGTGCCCACAATCTGAAGGGCTGCTCCCGCAACGCCGGCGCGAAACCGCTCGGCGACGCGGCGCAGGCGCTGGAACAGGCGGTGATGCAGGGCCTGCCCTGGGAACGGGTGACCGCGCTGGCCGCGGCGTTGGAACAGGCGATGCGGGAGGTCGAACGCGTCATCGCCACGGCTTCACCCCCCTGAACACCGTCTTGCCCCCTGAACACCGCCTTGAACGTCCTTTGTCCGTTCGAACCGGCGCCCGATTGGGGTATCGTCCCCGCGACCCGCCACGCCGCGAGACGCGCATGAACCGCCGCCAGTTCTCCAGCCTGCTGCTCTCCCTGCCGGTGCTCCCCTATGCCGCCCCGGTCATCGCGCAGGAAAAGGTTCCCGCCCTGGGGGAGGAGCTGACCCCCTTCGGCGCGGTGCGCGGCGCCAGCCGGACGCGGGCCATTCCAGCCTGGAAGGGCGGGCTGACCCAAGCCCCCGGCGGCTGGAAGCCGGGCACCCCCTTGCCCGATCCCTACGACGAGGACGGGCGCTGGTTCACCGTGGGCCCCGCGGATCTCGACCGCTACAAGGTCCGCCTGTCCGGCGGCCTGCAGGAGATGCTGACCAAGTATCCGTCCTTCGAAATCCCGGTCTTCCCCAGCCGCCGCAGCGCCGCCGCCCCCCAGCGCGTCTACGACGAATCGATCGCGAACGCCAGGCGCGCCAAGCTGGGCGAGAACGGTCTGGCGTTGAGCGGGGCGCAGGTGGGCGTGCCCTTTCCCATCCCGGCCAACGGCGTGCAGGCGATGTGGAACCACATCCTGCGCTGGCGCGGAAATTCCTTCAGCCGCACCGGCGCCACCGTCCTGCCGGAGGCCGGCGGCATCCACACCGCGGCGGTCCACCGCGAGGACTGGCAATCCAGCTACGCCGCCGGGATTGACGGCGGGCGACCCTTCCACTACCGCCGCACCACCCTGATGCCCAAGGCGGAGGCCGGGACCACCCTGCTGCTGCACGGCACGCAGAACCCGATCCAGTCCGGCTTCGCCGCCTGGTACCGCCAGGGGGAGGGCGGCAAGCCCGTCCGCGCGCCCGACTTCGTCTACGACACGCCCGACCCGGCCAGCGGCGGCATCCGCACCGCCGACATGCTGGACATGTTCAGCGGCCCGCTCGACCGTTTCGACTTCGCCCTGGTGACGCGGCGGGAGATGTACGTGCCCTACAACGCCAGCCGGATGAACACGCCCGGCCTGGCGCCTGTGGATTTCCTGTGGCTGGGCCACCCCAACCCGCAATTCCTGCGCTACGAGATGCACCGGGTCTGGATCGTCGAGGCGCGGGTGAAGCCCAACTTCCGTCACGCCCTGCCGGAGCGCACCTATTATCTGGACGAGGATTCCTGGCAGATCGTCATGGCCGACCATTACGACGCCAAGGGCGATCTGGTCCGCTACGCGGAGGCGCACGGGATCGCCTATCCCCAGGTGCCTGTCTTCGCTCCGGCGCTGGAGATCACCTACGACCTCTCGGGCGACCGCTATGTGGTGAGCGGCCTCGACAACCAGCTCGCCCCGCCGGATTTCGCCAAGACCCTGCGGCCCGAGGATTTCGCCCCCGACACGCTGGAGCGCAAGCGGCGGCGCTGGTGAGCGCCGGCCGGAGACGAGGTCAGTGCCGGACCGGGCCGGCCACCCATTGGCTGACGATGGTTTCCGCCTGGAAGGGCGGGGTTTCGGGATGGTGGTAGCGGAAGACGGTCACCGCCGCCTCCAGCGCGTAGCGCTCCGGCTGGCCGCAGTCGCAGAGGCCGGCGTAGCAGCGCTGGACCGCGTCGCGGCAATTCAGGCTCACCGCCGGGTAGGGATCGATCGTCAGCCAGCGCATGCTCTTCATCGACGCTCCCCGTCTTCCCCAGAGTTGCCGTCCAGCGCGCCGCCGCCGTCGAGAGACACGCCGTCGAGCGGAACGCCGTAGATTTCCAGCCGGTGACCGACGATGCGGTAGCCCAGCTCCCGGGCGATGCGCTCCTTCAGCGCCTCCAGCTCCGGGCTGGCGAATTCGATGATCCGCCCGCTGCGCGTGTCGATCAGGTGGTGGTGATGGTCGGTGGAGGCTTCTTCATAGCGGGCGCGGCCGTCGCCCAGGTCCACCTTCTCGATCACCTGCGCGTCTTCGAGGAGGCGCATGGTGCGGTAGACCGTGGCGATGGAGATTCGCGGGTCGATCAGCACGGCGCGGCGATGGACCTCTTCCACGTCGGGATGGTCCTCCGACTCCGACAGGACCTGGGAGATGACCCGGCGCTGGCCGGTCATCTTCAGTCCCTTTTCCAGGCACAAGGATTCGAGCCGCGACGTCATTGCCCCACCGCCTTTGCCATCCGTTGCAGCGCCGTCCCCCGCGATCCGGGGCGCCATGCTGCAGCGCGGATCATAATACTGAAATTCATTCGCAATCCTATACCCCGTTTTTTTGTCCGGGAATTCCCGCGGCAAAATGCCTCACCCGCCGGAACATCACACCCAGCCGCCCCCACCGTCCCCTGGAACCGCCGCCCGTCCCAGGGACATTTCCGGTCCGGAACGGGGCCAAGGTCCTTGTTTGCTTGCCAAAAGCCGCCTCACCCCCTATGTGTGGTCGGTCGATTTTGCTTTGGGGCTGCCGGCTCCTCGTCGTCCCGGTACCGGCGCCGCTTGCGCCTTCCCACGGTGAATTGATGGCTCCGCGCACTCCCGCGGCGGAGCGCCCCAAGCCACGCCGCCCCGGCCTTGTCCGGGCACGGCCCAGGTGCAGCCTCTGTTCACGTGACCAGGACCCTCCCCGTATGACCGAATTCAGTGGCCTCGGCCTGATCGAGCCCCTTCTGCGCGCCGTCGCCGAAGAGGGTTACCAGACCGCCACGCCGATCCAGGCCGGCGCCATCCCCGTTCTTCTGGAGGGCCGCGACGTGCTCGGCCTCGCCCAGACCGGCACCGGCAAGACCGCCGCCTTTACCCTGCCGATCCTGCAGCGGCTGTTCCAGAACAAGAAGCGCGTGCAGGCCAAGGCGCCGCGCACGCTGATCCTGACGCCGACGCGCGAGCTGGCGCTGCAGATCGGCGAGAGCTTCCGCACCTACGGCCGGCACCTGCCGATCCGCCGCACGGTGATCCACGGCGGCGTCGGGCAGAGCCCGCAGGTCGCCGCTCTGGCCCGCGGCACCGACGTGCTGGTGGCGACGCCGGGCCGTCTGCTCGACCTGATGGCCCAGAAGCAGTGCGTGCTCGACCAGGTCGAGATCTTCGTCCTGGACGAGGCCGACCGCATGCTCGACATGGGCTTCATCCGCGACGTGCGGAAGGTGGTCGCGGTCCTGCCGAAGCAGCGCCAGACCCTGTTGTTCTCCGCCACCATGCCGGAAGCCGTGGTCGAGCTGGCGCACAGCATCCTGACCGACGCCGAGCGGATCGAGGTGGCGCCGCAGTCCACCACGGTGGAGCGCATCGCCCAGCGCGTGCTGTTCGTGGACCGCGCCGACAAGCGCCGCCTGCTCGCCGACCTCCTCCAGGAAGGCGCCATGGAGCGGACGATCGTCTTCGCCCGCACCAAGCACGGCGCCGACCGCATCGCCGACCATCTGAAGAAGGCCGGCGTCCCGGCCGACGCGATCCACGGCGACAAGTCGCAGTCGGCCCGCGTGCGCGCCCTGGAATCCTTCCGCAGCGGCGACCTGAAGGCGCTGGTGGCGACCGACATCGCGGCGCGTGGCATCGACATCGACGGCATCACGCACGTCATCAATTTCGACCTGCCGAACGAGCCGGAAAGCTACGTCCACCGCATCGGCCGCACCGCCCGCGCCGGCACCGACGGCAGCGCGGTGTCCTTCTGCGACGCGGAGGAGGTGGCTTATCTGAAGGCCATTGAGAAGACCATCCGCCAGCCGGTCCCGGCGGACCACGACCACCCCTACCACGCGTCGGTGGTGGCGGCGATCCACGCCTCCTCCGCCAAGCCGCCGAAGCCGGCGCCCAAGCAGCCCCGTCCGGGCCGCGGCCAGCCGCAGCAGCAGGCGGGCGGCAACAAGCCGCAGGGGCAGAAGCCGCAGGCGCCGAAGGCCCACGGCGCGAAGCCGTCGGCGCCGCAGGGCGCGCGGGTTGCTGGCGCCACCGGCGACCAGCCGCTGAAGGCCAAGGTGTCGGCCAACCAGCAGAACCGCCACAACCGCCGCCCCGCTCCGCACGGCGGTCAGCCGGGCGGGAGCAAGCGGTCCGCGGCCTGAAGTCTGTTCGGTGCGCGGCGGGATCACCGCCCGCCGCGTGCCGCCCGATTCGCCGCGGCCTGCTCGTCGATCACCGCGCCACGCGTCGGCGCCGCGCCGCTGTCACCGTAGCGCTGGACCTGGACGCTCCCCCCAATCTGTTTGGCGATGGCCGCGGCGATCACGTCCCGCCGCTGCGCTTCGGACAGGGCAGCGGTCTGCCGCTCCAGCGCGGTCCAGTCGAGCCGCGACGCAAGCCCGTTGCCCATCTGCGTCTGCCCATCCCGCCAGACGGCGGCGACGACCTGACCACCCTGCCGGAACACGGTGTGGGCCTGCACGGCGCGGCTTCGGGCCGCAACCGCCGGGTCCACGGCGTTCGGGTCCGCCGCGATCCTCATCTGCTGCTGAAAGGCGGAATCGCCGACCCCGACCCGCGCCATCATCTCCGGACTGGCCTTGGTCGCCGCGGAGAAGCGGGTGACCATGCCGCCGTTCAATGCGTGGATGCCGGATGATCCAACTCCTGGCATGGAGACGGACAGGCTGCTCATGAAACACCTCGGGGTTGATTGGTGAAACCGCTTTGGCAATCTGCTATTAGCAGGTTCCATGCCATCCCCGATGGCGCGTGAGCGCTGCCTTACGCTGAAGCGGCAGGGAAAATCGAACCGCCGGCATGGGCCGAATCTTCCCCTCCACGGTGAAGGAAATGCCGATGGCGTCGAAGCATTGCGGCCGGCGTCACCGCGCGAAAATCTGCCCCATGTCCTGAAAGCTTTTGAACTCCAGGGCGTTCCCGCTCGGGTCGAGGAAGAACATGGTGGCCTGTTCGCCCACCTGGCCCTTGAAGCGGATCTGCGGCTCGATGAGGAATCGCACCCCTTCGGCCTTCAGCTTGTCGGCCAGCGCGTGCCAGTCGTCCCAATCCAGAATCACGCCGAAATGGCTGGCCGGCACATCCTCACCATCGACCGGGTTGGTGGCGCGGGTTCCGGCCTCCTCCGTCACATGCGCCACCACCTGATGGCCGTAAAGGTCGAAGTCGATCCAGCGGTCGGATTCACGCCCCACCCCGCAGCCCAGCAGGCCGGCGTAGAAGGCGCGCGCCTCCTCCTTGTCGCGGACGGGGAAGGCGAGGTGGAAGGGCGGAACGGGTTTGCGGTCGGTTGCGCTCATGCTCGTCGGGGTCTTCGCCCCCTCCCTGCTGGTGATTGCCCGAGCAGTCTACTCGGACAATCACCAGCCTGTCTCGGGATCGAACAGGTGCGTCCCCTCCCCGTCCGGTACGCGGTCAGGCGATCCCTTCCGCCGCCAGCGTCGCGGCCACGGCCGGGCGCCCGGCGACGCGGGCCATGTAGGCGGTGATGTTCGGGTAGCCGTCCAGCGGCAGGCCGACCCGCGGCGCCCAGCGCAGCACCGTGAATCCGTAGGCGTCGGCCACCGTGAAGCGGTCGCCCGTCAGGTAATCCTTGCCGGCGAGTCCGGCCTCCACCACCGCGAACTTGGCCGTCAGCGTCTGCTTGGCGATGTCCTTGAAGGCGTCGGGCGTGGTCGGACGGAACAGCGGGCTGAAGGTCTTGTGCAGCTCGGTGCCGATGAAGTTCAGCCACTCCAGCACGCGGTAGCGCTCCATCGTCCCTACGGCGGGCAGCAGACCGGTCTCCGGCACGCGGTCGGCGACGTACTGAACGATCGCTGCGCCCTCGGTCAGGATGGCGCCGTCGTCGAACGCGAGCGTCGGCACCTGGCCCTTCGGGTTGACGGCCAGGAAATCGCTGCCGTCCTCCAGTTTCTTGGCGACGAGGTCGACGGCCGCGACGTCGAAGGCCAAGCCGCTTTCGCGCAGAACGATGTGCGGCGACAGCGAGCAGGCGCCCGGCTTCAGGTAGAGCTTCATGACGTTTCTTATCCTTGTTTCCGGCGGGACGTTACGGATCGACAGTGGGGCACGGGGCGGCTGCGATTGCAACAGCGCGCCCCGTTCAGTCCAGCACCCGCTCAATCCGGCGCCCGTTCAGTCCGGCAGGCGCCGCCCGGTCTCCGCGTCGAACAGGTGCAGGGCGTCGGGCGGCGCGCCGACGCGCAGGGTCTCGCCCTCGCGGCAGAACGGCAGACCGGCGACTCGGACCACCATTCCCTCCCCGTCCGGCAGGCGGCCGTAGACCACCGTGTCGGCGCCCAGCGCTTCCACCAGATCGACCGCGACGATCAGCGGTCCGTGACCGGGTGTGACGGCCAGATGCTCCGGCCGCACGCCGAGCTTGATCGGCCGTCCGGCCATGTCGGGGCGCGGGCGCGGCAGGAGGAAGGCGGTGCCGCCGGGCAGCGCCACCGCCTGCCCGGCACCGTCGAAGCGCGCGTCCAGCACATTCATCGGCGGCGACCCGATGAAGCCGGCCACGAACAGGCTGGCCGGGCGCTGGTAGACCTCCAGCGGCGTGCCGACCTGCTCGGCCACCCCGTGATTCATCACCAGGATGCGGTCGGCGAGCGTCATCGCCTCCACCTGATCGTGCGTCACGTACAGGCTGGTGATGCCCAGCCGGTCCTGGAGCCGCTTGATCTCGACGCGCATCTGGGTGCGCAGCTTGGCATCCAGGTTGGACAACGGCTCGTCGAACAGGAAGGCGGCGGGCTCGCGCACGATGGCGCGGCCCATGGCGACGCGCTGGCGCTGCCCGCCGGAAAGCTGGCTGGGCCGGCGGTCGAGGAAGCGGTTCAACTCCAGGATTTCCGCAGCCTTGGCGACGCGCGCCTGGATCTCCGCCTTGGGCAGGCCGCGGATCTTCAGCCCGTAGGCCATGTTGTCGAACACGCTCATGTGCGGGTAGAGCGCGTAGTTCTGGAACACCATGGCGATGTCGCGGTCCTTGGGCTCCAGCCCGTTGACCACCCGCCCGCCGATGGCGATCTCGCCGCCGGTGATGCTCTCCAGCCCGGCGACCATGCGCAGCAGCGTGGACTTGCCGCAGCCCGAGGGGCCGAGCAGCACGAGAAACTCCCCGTCCGCGACGCTGATGTCGATGCCCTTGATGGCCTCGACGGCGCCGTAGGACTTGCGGACCCGATTCAGATCGACCGTTGCCATTTCTTATTTCTCGCTGTCCACAAGGCCTTTGACGAACCAGCGCTGCATCAGCACGACCACCGCCACCGGCGGCAGCATGGCCAGCACCGTCGTCGCCATGATGAGGTTCCAGTCGGTCGCGGCCTCGCCGTTGCCGATCATCTTGGTGATGCCGATGACCACCGTCTCCATCTCCGCGCTGTTGGTGATCAGCAGCGGCCACAGATACTGGTTCCAGCCGTAGATGAAGAGGATGACGAACAGCGCCGCGATGTTGGTGCGCGACAGGGGCAGCACCACGTCCAGGAAGAAGCGCAGCGCCCCCGCCCCGTCGATCTTGGCGGCCTCCGCCAGCTCGTCCGGGATGGTCAGGAAGAACTGCCGGAACAGCAGCGTCGCCGTGGCCGAGGCGATCAGCGGGATGGTCAGCCCGGCGTAGCTGTCGATCAGGCCGAGGTTGGCCACCACCTCGTAGGTCGGAATGATGCGCACCTCCACCGGCAGCATCAGCGTGATGAAGATCATCCAGAAGAAGACCATGCGCAGCGGGAAGCGGAAGAAGGCCACCGCGTAGGCCGAGATGATCGAGATGGCGATCTTGCCCAGCGCGATGACCAGCGCCATGACGAGGCTGTTCCACATCATGATGCGCACGGGCGTGTGCATGACGCGGTTGCCCTGCGACTCGCTCCAGGCCGAGGCGTAGTTGTTCAGCATCTCCCCGCCGGGCGTCAGCGGCAGGTTGCCGCGTCCGATGGTGGCGGCGTCCCAGGTCGAGCCGATGACCGTCACGTAGATCGGAAAGGCGAAGATCAGGACGCCCAGCATCAGGATCAGGTGCGGGACCATGTCCATCAGGCGCCCGCCGGAGCGCGGGGTGTCGCGGTCGCGGGTCATGAGTAATGCACCTTGCGCTCGACGAAGCGGAACTGGATGGCGGTCAGCGCGATGACGATGACCATCAGGATCACCGACTGCGCCGAGGAACCGCCCAGGTCGTGGTTGACCACGCCGTCCTGGTAGACGCGGAAGATCAGCGTCTCCGTGGCCTTGCCCGGCCCGCCGTGGGTCAGGGCGTGGATCGTGCCGAAAGTCTCGAAGAAGGCGTAGACGATGTTCACCACCAGCAGGAAGAAGGTCGTCGGCGACAGCAGCGGGAAGGTGATCGTCCAGAAGCGGCGCACCGCCCCCGCCCCGTCGATGCTCGCCGCCTCAAGGACGGAGCGCGGGATGGCCTGCAGCCCGGCCAGGAAGAAGATGAAGTTGTAGGAGACCTGCTTCCAGCTCGCCGCCAGGATGACCATGGTCAGCGCCTGCCCGTCGTTCAGCCGGTAGTCCCAGGCGTAGCCGAGGTTGTTCAGCGCGCGGCCCAGGATGCCGATGTCCGGGTTGAAGATGAACATCCACAGCACCGCCGCCACCGCGGGGGCCAGCGCGTAGGGCCAGATCAGCAGCGTCTTGTAGGCCGACGCCGCCCGGATCTTCGAATCGGCCGTCACCGCCAGCCCCAGCGCGGAGGCCAGCGACAGGACGGTCACCGACGCGCTGAAGACGATGGTGGTCTTGACCGTCTCCAGATAGTTCGGGTCGCTCAGCACCGCCTCGAAATTCTCCAGCCCGACGAACTGGCTGCGCAGCCCGAAGGCGTCCTGGAGATGCACCGACTGCCACAGCGCCTGCGCCGCCGGCCAGATGAAGAAGATCAGCGTCACCGCCACCTGCGGCGCCAGCAGCAGGTAGGGCAGCGCCTTGTTGTCGAAAATCACGCGACGTTGCATGGAACCCTTCGGTTGTCTCCGGTTCTTTCAGCCCTCTCCCGCCCTGGGAGAGGGAAGGGGCCCGCGCCGCAGGCGTGGGAAGGGTGAGGGTGCTGCCAAGGACACCGCCTTGATCTTCGTACGACCCTCACCCGCCCGCTACGCGGGCACCCTCTCCCGGGACGGGAGAGGGGGACGAACCGCCGCGCCACTCAGGTCTTGTTGGCGCGCTCGAAGTTGCGCAGGACCGTGTCGCCGCGCTTCACCGCGTTGTCCAGCGCCTGCTGGGCGGTCTGCTGGCCCTGGAACGCCTTCTCCATCTCCTCCTGGATGATGTTGCGGATTTCCGGCAGGTTGCCCAGCCGCAGCCCCATGGTGTTCTCGGTGGTGGCGGTGCGGGTCAGCTGCTCCGCCGGCACCTCGGCGCCGGGGTTCTTGTCGTAGAAGCCTTCCTTCTTCGCCAGCTCGAAGCCCTGGAGCGTCACCGGGACGTAGCCGGTGTCCATGTGCCACTTGGCGTCCACCTCCGGACGGGCGAGGTGGCTGAAGAAGGCGGCCACGGCCTTGTACTCGTCGGCGGTGCGCTTGGGCGAGGTCATCACCCAGAAGGAGGCGCCGCCGATGATCGAGTTCTTCGGCGAGGCGATGGCGTCCGGCCAGTAGGGCAGCGGAGCGGCGCCCCAGTTGAACTTGGCCTCCTTGACGATGCGCCCGCGCAGGCCGGACGAGGCCTGGATCATCGCGCATTCGCCCGACGGGAACAGCGAGTCCGCGGCATTGTCGCGGCCGCCGTAGCGCAGCGCGCCTTCCTTCTGCAGGTCGATCAGCGTCTGGAGATGCTTCACGAAGAACGGGTCGTTGATCTTCAGCGTGGCGTTCAGCCCGCCGAAGCCGTTGGCCTCCGACGCGAAAGGCTTGTCGTGGAGCGCGCCGACCTGCTCGAACTGCGTCCAGGTCGGCCAGGAGAAGGTCATCGGGCAGGTCACGCCCGCCGCCTTCAGCTTGCGCGCCGCGTCGGCCACCTCCGGCCAGGTCGCCGGCGGCTTGTTGGGGTCGAGCCCGGCCTTCTGGAAGGCGTCCTTGTTGTAGAAGGTGATGGTGGTGGAGCTGTTGAACGGCAGGGCCATCATCTTGCCGTCCTTGGAGCTGTAATAGCCCCGGACCGCCGGGATGTAGGCCGCGGCGTCGAGGCCCGAGCCCGTCTCGCTCATCAGCTGGTGCACCGGCTTGATGGCCGGGCCGGCGGACAGCATGGTGGCGGTGCCGACCTCGAACATCTGCACGACGTGCGGGGCGTTGCCGGCGCGGAAGGCGGCGATGGCCGCCTGCATCGTCTCCGGATAGCTGCCCTTGAAGGTCGGGTTGACCTGGACCTTGTCCTGGCTGTCGTTGAAGCCCTTCACCACCTGCTCGAGCTGGCCGCCGAGCGGTTGGGGCAGGCCGTGCCAGAATTCGATGACGGTCTTCTGCTGGGCGTGGGCGGCACCGGTGAAGCCGGCGGCGAGCGCGAAGGCGGCCGTCGAGACGGCGAGCTTGCGGCGGGTCAGCATGGTGGTCTCTCCCTGGAACCAATCGATTGCGTGATGTGCTGACATGCAGGGCGCGGGTTGCGGTCCCGCGACGGTCTTGTGAAGATTTGGTGACGTGTCCCGAACACGCGCGCAGGGGCGCGCCGCATCCGCTCCTCGCGGTTGCAACGTCGGTCCTGCGTAAGGCATGGAACGGGACTTAAATCGGTGGCGGATGCTGCGCCGGCATCGATGGTTTTCCTCCCCGCATGTGTGTTTCTTTTTTGCAAGCCTTAAGGATAGAGGGGGAGGCTGTCAATCAGCCGTACGTATCAGTACGGTCTATCACCCTTACGTCATCTCTCGGGGTGCCCTGTTTGGGCGAGCGCCCACAGCGCGGCGTCGTCCCGGCACAGGGTCCCGGCCAGTTGCGACAGGCTGTCCCCCATCAGGCCGGAGGAGCGCAACAGGCAGTAGGACCGGCTCGGCGCCGACAGATAGAGCGACGCCGTCGGGGCCGCGACCGGCGGCGCGGGATACTGCGCGGCGGGCGGCGGGCAGTAATAGGGCTGCGCACCGGGGTTGTAGCCGGGCACCAGCCGGTCCAGGCCGGGCCGGGGACCGAAGACGCAGCCGCGCTGGTCCCAGTCCAGGCTCGTCGTCTGCGCGGCGGCGGGCAGGACGACGAAGGCGGCCATCGTCATCCCCGCCAGACAACCGGCCAGCCGGCACCCTGCTTCGCGATGCATGCTCCCCTCCGATCCCGGGCCGCGCCCGTGGCGCACCCAGACCATGACGCCAGGGCCGGCGGGCCGTGAACGGCCCCGGCCTTCGGAGGAAGTATGCGCGCTCCATCGACGCCCGGTGCGGCGCCGATGGACGGGTCGGCGGGCGCAAGCGAGGACGACGCTCTCTGTTCGTTCGGTGGGAGGGAGCGCTCCGGCTATTCCGGCAGGATGCCCATCGACGTCGCGAAAGCCGTCATGTCCGCCCGGAAGCTGTCCTCCACCGCGATGGCCACCGGAACATTCTCGGCGGCACGGGCGTAATCGTAGCCATCGTAAGCATGGCGCAACGCGTGCCGGAAGGAGCGCAGCTTTTGAAGGCGACCAGCCGTTTCCGACGTGATCATGGCCGGACGCAGCCCCGCGACGGGCGCGGCGGCGCGGCGGATCAACTCGGCATGATAGGCCACTCCGCTGGGCAAGCCGCCGTCCACCGCCTGCACCAGCCGCTCCAAGGCGCACTCCATGGCGCCATAACCATTGTGCAGCATCAGGCCGATCGCGTATTCGCGATCTATGCGCAGATCGCCGGAAAGCTCTCCACCCGCTTGAAGGGCATCGGCCCGCATCGCCGCGTTTCGGATGTTGGTCCGCGCGGCGTCCAGGTCCCGCTGGATGTCAGCCCAGAGCGCCGGGTTCGCAGCCATGGCGCATCACACGGTCTCGGAGGGACGGCGACAGGAAGCGATCCGGAATGACATCCGCCTCGAACCCGGCGATGGTCAGCAGGGTGTCCACATCCGCCGCCACGTCGCTGTCCATCCCCGCCGGCACGCCGATCAGCGCGACGTCGAGGTCGGACCGCTCGTGAAATCCTCCCTCGGCCAGCGATCCGAACACGACGAGCCGCCCGCCGGCACGGCGCGCCACGGCGTCGGCCTGTTTCAACGCCCGCAACGCCGCAGTGCGGCGTTCCTCAAGGCGGCGGCGTCGGATGTCGTCGTACCGTGGATGACTCGCGTTGGTGATCTCCATAGCCTTTGTCCGAACCCGATTGAAGCTGGCCCAGAAACGGACTGTACGGAAACGATCATATCCGAAATCAACCCCGGCCACGCACCAGATTCGCCAACGACCAAGTCACGCCGCGCTGCTGCTCTCGACCGGCAGTTCCGCGGCGCTCGCCGCCGCCAGCGGGACGTCCACCGCGAAGACCGACCCCTTCCCAGGCACCGAGCGCAGCGAGACCGGCAGGCCCAGCAGCGTCGCGAGACGCCGCACGATGGCGAGGCCGAGCCCCAGCCCGTGCCGGCGGTCGCGGTTCGGGTTGCCGAGCTGGTGGAAGTCGTCGAAGATCGCCGACTGGTCGGCGGGGGCGATGCCGAGGCCGGTGTCCCACACCTCGATGCGCAGCGCGCCGCCGCGCCGCCGCGCCGCCAGCAGCACGCCGCCCGACTCGGTGAAGCGCAGGGCGTTGGACAGGATCGGGCGCAGAAGCTGCTCCAGCAGCACCGGGTCGGTGCTCACCTCCGCGTCCGCGGGACGGACGTTGAAGCGCAGGGCCTTGGCGTCGGCTTCCGGCGCGAACTCGTTGAGCAGGCGGCCCAGCGTCTCGTCGATGGGGAAGGTCTGCACCTGCATCCGGACCAGCCCGGCCTCCAGCTTCGACACGTCCAGCAGGGCGCGCAGGAGCGCCTCCGCCGCCTCGATCGACATCTCCAGCTTCTCGCCCAGATCGCGCGCGCCGGGATCGGTCAGGCGTCCCATCAGCAGATGATGGAACAGGTGCATGGCCTGGAACGGCTGGCGCAGGTCGTGGCTGGCGGCGGACAGGAAGCGCCCGATGGCGGTGCGCCCCGTCTCGGCCTCCTGGCGGACCCGCTCGGTTTCGGCCCGCGCCCGCTCGGCCTCGGCGCGGGCGGCGGCCAGAGCGGCGGCGTTGGTGTCGGCGATGGCGGCGACCGCGGTGATCACCCCGTCCGCGTCGCGCACCGGGCTCAGCACCATTTCGCCCCAGGGCAGCAGGCCGAAGGCCGACAGCGGGGTCCCGGTGAGGACGACGCGGCGGACCTGGGCCTCGACCTGGGAGACGATGGCCGCCGGGACCCCCAGCTCGGTCAGATCCTTGCCGTCCGCCTCCTCCGGCAGGCGACCGAAGGCCGCGGCAAAAGCCTGGTTGACCACGAGAAGCCGAGCGTCCAGCCCAAGCAGAGCGTGAGCGGCGCCGTTGGCGGAGACCAGAGCCTCAAGCCAGATCGCACGATCCGTCATATGACCTTCGGTTGAGTTCTTTCCGGTATACTCGCCCACAACTTCACCGCTAAAACTGAGATTGCAGCACATTTATCCGGCCACTTGCCCGTCCGAGTCAAATATCACATGCAAAACTCACTTGGGACAAATTCCGTTTGAATGTGAAGGAGAACGGTCCCATTGGCCCCGATCGGCCATGCGGGCTATAAGTCAGGTATGCTCTTCCGCCGCAAATCCCACCCCTCCAAATCCCCGGCTCAACGCCCGAAGGCCCCGCGCGCCCTGGCGGTCGCCGGCCTGCCCGTGCCGCTGGAATTGCGGGAAAGCGCCCGCGCCCGCCGGATGACCCTTCGGGTGGATGCCGGACGCGGGCTGATCCAGGTGGTGATCCCGGTGGGCGTCCCGGAGGCGGAGGCGCTGCGCTTCGTCGGGCGTCACGACGGCTGGGTGCGGGCGCGGCTGGCCGCCCTGCCGCCGCAGCTTCCCTTCGCCGACGGGGCGGTGGTGCCCTATCTCGGCGTCGATCACGTCATCCGGCACGCCCCCGACCTGCGCGGGGCGACCCGGCGCGAGGATGGCGCGATCCTGGTCGGCGGCCGGGCGGAGCATGTCGCCCGCCGGGTGCGCGACTTCCTGATGGCGGAGGCGCGGCGCGAGCTGGCCGAGCGGTCGCGCGCCAAGGCCGCGCTGATCGGCGCGCGGGTCGCCGCCGTCACCGTGCGCGACACCAAGAGCCGCTGGGGAAGCTGCTCGGCCACCGGGCGGCTTTCCTTCTCCTGGCGGCTGATCCTGACGCCGGAATCCGTGCTGGATTACGTGGTGGGGCACGAGGTGGCGCATCTTCGCGAGATGAACCACTCCCAGCGCTTCTGGACGCTGTGCGCGCAGCTGACCGGCGACGTGCGCACGCCGCGCCTCTGGCTGAAGGCCAACGGCGCGCGGCTGCTGCGGTATGGCGAAGGGGGCGAAGGGGGAGCGGAAATGGTTTCACCTGCAAATGACGGTCATGCCGAAACGCCGTGACGGGGTCGCGCCGAGCCTCTGCTAGAGTGCGCCACCCCCACCGTCCCCGGCCCGGCTCTCTCTCCATGCCCCGTCCCGATTCCCTGACCGTCCGCGTGCTGCTGACGGCGCTCGTCGCCTTCGGCCCGCTGTCCACCGACCTCTACCTGCCTTCCCTGCCGACTCTGGTCAGCGTGTTCGACACCGACATCGCCACGGTGCAGCTCACCCTGTCGGTCTTCCTCGCCGGCTTCGCGGTGTCGCAGCTCGTCTACGGACCGGTGTCCGACCGCTTCGGGCGGCGGCCCGCCCTGCTCGGCGGCATCCTCATCTATCTGGTGGCGAGTGCCGCCTGCGCGCTGACCGACGACATCGAGACGCTGATCGTCGCGCGCTTCTTCCAGGCGCTGGGCGCCTGCTGCGGCCCGGTGGTGGCGCGAGCGGTGGTGCGCGACGTCTTCGGGCGCGACCGGGCGGCCACCGTGCTGGCCTACATGGCGATGGCGATGACGCTGGCCCCCGCCGCCGGCCCGATCCTGGGCGGCGTCCTGACGGAGTGGTTCGGCTGGCGGAGCAACTTCCTGCTGCTGACCGGCTTCGCCGCCCTGATCCTGGCCGCCACCTGGACCCTGATGGGCGAGACCAACGCCAACCGCGACGAGACGGCGCTCCAGCCCGGCCGGTTGCTTGCCAACTACGCGCTGCTGCTGCGAGACCGCGGCTTCGTCGGGCAGATGCTGACGGTGGCCTTCGCCTACAGCGGCATCTTCGCCTTCATTTCCGGGTCCAGCTTCGTGCTGATCGGGCGGTTGCACCTGACGCCCGCGCAGTTCGGGGCGAGCTTCGGCGCGGTGGTCCTGGGCTACGCGGTGGGCTCCTTCCTCGCCGGGCGGCTGAGCGTGCGGCTGGGCGGACCGCGGATGATCCGCACCGGCACGGCGGTCTCGCTGGCCGGCGGGCTGCTGGGGGTGGGGCTGGCGCTGGGCGGGGTGCTGCATCTGGCGGCGGTCATCGCCCCGGTCTTCCTCTTCCTGCTGGGCGCCGGGCTGACCCTGCCCAACGCCATGGCCGGGGCGGTCGGTCCCTACCCGATGATGGCCGGGCTGGCCTCCTCGCTGGTCGGCTTCGTGCAGATGACCGTGGCGGCGCTGATCGGCGTGGTGCTCGGCCACAGCCACGCGGACAGCCAGCTTCCCATGATGACGGCGATCGGGCTGGTCGCGCTGGGCGCGGCGCTCGCCCACCGGCTTCTGGTCAGTCCTCGGACTTGACGGAGTCGGGAATCCAGCGCAGGGCGTAGGAGAAGACGATGGTGACGGCGAGACAGAGCGCCAGCGCCATCCCCGCCAGCACGTAGAAGCCAGCCCCGCAGGCGATGCCCAGCGCGCCGGCCATCCAGATCAGCGCCGCGGTGGTCGCCCCGCGCACCGTGGTCCCGGCGCGGAACATCACCCCGGCGCTGATGAAGCCGATGGCCTGGGCGATGCCCTGGATGACGCGGGTGGGGTCCATGTCGCCCCCGCCGGTCCCCTTCCCGGCCATGCCCCAGTAAAGCTCCAGCGCAACCAGGGTGGTCACGGCCGCGCTGATGGCCACCAACGTGTGGGTGCGCAGCCCCGCCGCCTTGCCCCGGATCTCGCGGTCGAGTCCCAGCGCCGCCCCGCAAACCGCCGCCGCGGCCAGCCGGGCCGCCATGTCCCAGACCGGAATGGCCGTACTCAAGTCCATGTTATTCCTCCCTATTTTTACCTTTGCGTAACGCTTGCTACTTTTTTGCGCCCGGTCGCATTTTTCACTTTAAAAGGCGGTCCGTTCGATCTATGTAACCGCAACTCGCAAGCGCACGTGCCGCTGGCCCGCCCCTCGTCCTTTTCGAGATGTGGTTATGCAACGACGTAACGCGTGATCCCCGACCGTCCCTTAAGCAAGGCGGCGTCTTGGAGGTTACGATGGTTCATGTTGTTGTGGGTGGGCGCCGGCTCACCCGTCTCCGACTCTTTCCGGTTCTGTCCAGTCCGGTCCTTCCCCGCAAGGCAGCACGGCAGTCCAGTATGGGCGGCCTGAACGCCTGACCGTCTTTTCTTTCTGACCGGTCAGCAGCGTTCGGCCGCTCCGCCCCTGCTTTTTCACAATTCGTCCGACACCTTCATCTTGCGTCCGGGAGACTGAGATGACCGATAAGATTGCGCGCTTTTTCGAAGAGCAGCGTCCGCAGACCCCGTGCCTCGTCGTCGATCTGGACGTCGTGGAAGCGAACTACCACGACCTGGAGGAAGCGCTCCCGGACGCCAGGATCTTCTACGCCGTGAAGGCCAATCCGGCGCCGGAGATCCTCGGCCTGCTGACCCGTCTGGGCTCGGCCTTCGACACCGCCAGCGTCCCGGAAATCCAGATGGTTCTGGCCGCCGGCTGCGCGCCGGAGCGCATCTCCTACGGCAACACCATCAAGAAGGAAGCGGACATCCGCCGCGCCTTCGAACTGGGCGTGCGCCTGTTCGCCTTCGACAGCGAGGCGGAGCTGGAGAAGATCGCCCGCGCCGCTCCCGGCGCCCGCGTCTTCTGCCGCATCCTGACCTCCGGCGAGGGCGCCGAGTGGCCGCTGTCGCGCAAGTTCGGCTGCGACCTCGCCATGGCGCGCGAGCTGCTGCTGAAGGCCAAGGGCATGAACGTCGTTCCCTACGGCGTGTCCTTCCACGTCGGCTCGCAGCAGAAGGACCTGATGCAGTGGGATCACGCCATCTTCCAGGTGGCGCAGCTGTTCCGCGAGCTTGAGGTGCTGGGCGTCGACCTCGGCATGATCAACCTGGGCGGCGGCTTCCCGACCCGCTACCGCACCGACGTGCCGGAGACCACCGCCTACGGCCAGGCCATCTTCGAGTCCCTGCGCACCCACTTCGGCAACCGCCTGCCGGAAGCCATCGTGGAGCCGGGCCGCAGCATGGTCGGCAACGCCGGCATCATCGAGAGCGAGGTCGTCCTCGTCTCCCGCAAGTCGGCCAACGACGTGAAGCGCTGGGTCTATCTGGACATCGGCAAGTTCAGCGGTCTCGCCGAGACTATGGACGAGGCGATCCAGTACCCGATCCAGGTGATGGGTGACGACGGGGAAGGCGACACCGAGGCGGTCGTGCTGGCCGGCCCGACCTGCGACAGCGCCGACGTGCTCTACGAGCGCGCCGAGTACAAGCTGCCGATGGACCTGAAGGCCGGCGACCGCGTGCGCATCCACGCCACGGGCGCCTACACGACGACCTACTCGGCGGTCTGCTTCAACGGCTTCGCCCCGCTCCAGCAGATCTGCATCTGATCGGGCGGCGTTTCGACTGAGAAAAAGGCCACTCTTCCTTCGGGAGGAGTGGCCTTTTCTTT
Source organism: Azospirillum himalayense (assembly GCF_042657465.1). Taxonomy (NCBI): domain Bacteria; kingdom Pseudomonadati; phylum Pseudomonadota; class Alphaproteobacteria; order Rhodospirillales; family Azospirillaceae; genus Azospirillum; species Azospirillum himalayense. The sequence continues at coordinate 72,801 of NZ_JBHSLC010000009.1, forward strand.
TGACCGCTTGCGGAACCCCCGAGACCCGAACGCGAAAAGGGCCGCTCCCTTAGACAGGGGCGGCCCTTTTCCTTGCGGTCTCCCGCAGCCGTGACGGCGGCATCAAGCCTTCCAGAACGGCTTGCTGATCTCGCCTTCGACGTCGATCTGGGAGATGCCGATGTCGTGCAGCATCCGGTCGTCCAGCCGAGCCAGCTCGCGGCGGGTGATGGTGCGCTGCCGCCACAGGGCGAACGTGTCCAGAACGCTGTCCAGCACATACGCCACCGGAGCAGGGCGCAGGGTACGGCCGGCGGGGGCCGTGCGCAGAGCGATTGCCATGGTGGTCATCCTATCTTTGAAGGTCCCGAGGGGGCCTGCCGGAAGTGGCCGCCGCACCCTCGCTTTGTGAGAAAGAATATTGCTCATCCCGCGCAAACCCGCCACCGCCATGTGGGTATGCGAGCCGTGAGCTTTCTCGATAGCTGTCGTAGGAATATCACCGATGCAAGAATAATGGACGAATGCACAGCTTTTGGGCGTCACAAATTGTGCAGTTCACCAACAAACCGGGTTTGAAACGGAGCGCTGGACAGGCGCCGCGGGGCGGCCTACCTGTGATCCCGACCGTCGTCCGACACCGAGTTCTTCCCATGATCGACACCATCGCCTTCGACGGCGACGACACGCTGTGGCACAACGAGTCCCTGTTCTCGATGACGCAGGACCGCTTCCGCGCGCTGCTCGCCAACCATCTGGCCGATCCGGCGGACATCGACCGGCGGCTGTTGCAGGCCGAGCGCGAGAACCTCCGCGTCTACGGCTACGGCATCAAGGGCTTCGTCCTGTCGATGATCGAGACGGCGGTGGACCTGACCGACGGCCGCATCGGCGGGCGGGACATCCAGAGCCTCGTCGAGTTCGGCAAGGCGATGCTGGAGCACCCGGTCGATCTGCTCGACGGGGTGCAGGAGGTGGTGGAGGGTCTGTCCGGGCGCTACCGGCTGCTGCTCGTCACCAAGGGCGACCTGTTCGACCAGGAAAGCAAGATCGCCCGCTCCGGCCTCGCCGGGCGCTTCGACGCCATCGAGATCGTCAGCGAGAAGGACCCGGCCACCTACCGCCGCCTGCTCGACCGCCACGGGGTGGACCCGGCACGCTTCGTCATGGTGGGCAATTCCGTGCGGTCGGATATCCTGCCCGTGCTGGCCGTGGGCGGCCACGCCGTCCATGTGCCGTACCACGTCACCTGGGCGCACGAGGTGGCCGAGCCGCCCACCGAGAATTACCGCCGTATCGACAGCCTGCACGGCCTGCCGCCGCTGCTCGCCGCCTGGTGAAAAGAACCTGGTGAATGGGAGACCGCGTGATGAGCTTCGCCCTGCTGACCGACCCCGCCCGCCCCGCCGTGGAACCCGAGACCGGCGGCCCGGCGCCCGACCGCATCCTGTCCGGCGCGCCGGTCTTCACCACCTGGAACGAGTACGAGTCGGCGGACGGCAAACGCTTCGCCGGACTCTGGCGCTCCACACCCGGTTCCTGGCGGATCGTCTACGACGAGTGGGAGTATTGCGAGATCCTGGAGGGCACCAGCGCCATCAGCCACGCCGACGGGCGCCGCTGGACGGTCGGCCCCGGCGACCGCTTCACGCTGGAACCCGGCTTCGACGGCGTGTGGGAGGTGCTGGAGACCACGACGAAACGCTACTTGGTCATCCTGCCCTGAGAGGCGCTCAGCCACGCTCTCCGAACAGGTGGATGGCGCCGAGGTCGGCGCGGTTCAGCACAACCACCGCCTTCCGCCCGATCTCCACGGCCAGAACGACCAGCGCCAGGATCGACACCACCAGGACGATCCGCGCGACGTCGCGCGCCCAGGCGCGCCGCTTGCGCCGCCGGGCCGCCAGATGGGCGGCCAGCTTTTGCCGCAACACGCTGCCGCGCCGCCCATAGCCGCGCGTCCACCCACCCCACCCCCGCTCCACGGGGGGCGGGTCATCGGGCGGATCGTTCGGCGTGGGCGTGGTGGGAACGGGCAATCCGGCGCCGTTCGGAGGCGGCGAACCGGTGTTGGGTGCGGCGGTTTGGCTGGCGGTCGCGCCGGGCGGGTCGGTCGCGGTCACGGCGGTCATCCTGCGGCGGAGGAACGGTCGATGAGCCGTTATCTACGCCCTTTTCATGAAAGCGCAACACGCCGCGCCCGAACGCCCGGAAAGGCCACGAGGAAACAAGCGGGGGAAACAAGCGGGGTCGCGGCGGAATGCCGCACCCCGCCGCTTCCGCATCAGCGCCGGCCGCGCGGATCGCGGCTCAGGCCCTTGGCCTCCAGCTCCGCCAGATACTCCGCCCACAGGCGATCCTGGTCCTCGCCCAGCTCGTACAGCAGCTTCCAGGAGTAGATGCCGCTGTCGTGCAGGTCGTCGAAGACGATCCGCAGGGCGTAATGGCCGATGGCCTCCAGGCTCATGATGCCGACGTGGCGGCGGGCCGAAACGGTCTGCTTCTGGCCGGGACCGTGGCCCTGCACCTCGGCGCTCGGGCTGTGGACGCGCAGGAACTCCGCCGGGTAGGAGAAGGTCCGGCCGTTGTCGAAATCGACCTCCAGCCGCTTCTCCTCCTTCTTCAGCCGGACTTCCACCGGCCAGTGCTTGGTGCCGAAGGCGTCCGACGCGAATTGCTCGTCGGACATCAGGCGGCCCCCGGCTTCCCGTCGAGGCTGCGGGCCTCGTCGATCAGCATGATCGGAATGCCGTCGCGGATCGGGTAGGCCAGCCCGGCGCGGTCGCTGATCAGCTCGGCGCGCTCGGCGTCGTAGCGCAACGGCCCCTTGGTCAGCGGGCAGACGAGAATCTCCAGAAGCTTCGGATCGACGCGCGCCTGCGTCTTGCCGTCGGCGGGCGTGTCGTCGTGGGGGTGGGCGCTCATGGATCGGGCCTCGCAGTCGGAAAGTGCAGTGTCGGTCAAAGGAAGCGGTCAGTGACGCAGCGCGTTGCCGCCGTCGCCCTCATGGCCGTCGAGAATGGCCATCTCGACCAGGGCGATCAAGAGCTTCGCGCGCTCCGGCAGGTCCGGCGTCTCCAGAAGGGCCTGCTTTTCGCTGGGCGAGAAGGGGCAGATCATCGCCAGCGAGGTGACCAGCCGCTCGTCCGGCGTGCCGTCGATGGCCTTCCAGTCCACCGACAGCCCCTGCATCTTGAAGTAGCCCTTCAGCCCGGCCAGCAGACGCGGGCGGTCCAGCGCGCATCCGTCGCCCATGGCTCCGCCGTGCTCCAGCGGATCGATCAGGTCGCCGGAGAAGCGGTCCCAGTCCGCGGCGACGCGGCGGTAGCCGCGCTGGCCCTCCAGCTCCCGCATGATGGCGAAGCGGCTGACCCCGGTCAGGGTGATGATGTAGCGGCCGTCCTCGGTCTCGGCGAAGCTGGTGATCCGCCCGGCGCAGCCGGTGCCGTAGACCGCCGGCTCGCGCAGCCGGCAGGCCGGATCGGTCGGCTGGACCATGCCGATCATGCGGTCGCCAGCCAGCGCGTCCTCGACCATCGCGAGGTAGCGCGGCTCGAAGATGTTCAGCGGCAGGCGCCCGCGCGGCAGCAGCAGGACCCCCGCGAGCGGGAAGATCGGGAGCTGCCGCGGGAAGCGGTCCGGTGACGGGTCGATGGGGTTCCGGCTCATGCGACGAATATAGAACCCCCGGACACGGCGAACAGAGCGCCCACGAACAGAGCGACGGCGAACGAAGCGGCCACCCACGAAACAGACTCGAACGAAACAGACTCGCGGCCCGGGGTCGCCCCCGGGCCGCGAGCCCCCGTGATCAGCGGAACAGGATCGAGGACAGGCGGCGGCGGCTCTGCACCGTCAGCGGGTCGGTCGGGCCGAAAGCCTCGAAGAACTTGACGAGCTGCTTGCGGGCGGCCTCGTCGTTCCAGGCGCGGTCGCGGCGCACCAGTTCCAGAAGCTCGTCCACCGCGGCCTCGCGCTTGCCGGCGGCGAACAGGGCGAGCGCGAGGTCGAAGCGGGCCTCGTGGTCGTCCTGGTTGTGGGCGACCTTCTCCATCAGCTCCGGGATCGGGCCGGCGTTGGCGGCCTGCTCGGCGACCTCCAGCGCGCTGCGCACCGCGGCGATCTCCTTGTCCTTGGCGATCTGCTCCGGCACCTTGTCGAGCATCTGCTTGGCGCGGGCCAGCTCGTCGTTGACGATCAGGCAGCGGACCAGCCCGGCGTAGGCCACGGCGTTCAGGTTCTCCGGATCGGCCTGCAGGATCTCGCCGTAGATCTCCGACGCGGTCTGGGTGTCGCCGGCCTCCAGCGCCTCCTTGGCCTGGGCCAGCGCCTCCTCCAGGATGTCGCCCTCGCCGCCGCCCGCGGCGCCGGCCAGCTTCAACAGCTTCTCCACGAAGGCCTTCACCTGCGACTCCGGCAGGGCGCCCATGAAGCCGTCCACCGGACGCCCCTGGAAGAAGGCGTAGACCGCCGGGATCGACTGCACGCGGAGCTGCGAGGCGATCATCGGGTCCTTGTCGGTGTCGATCTTGACCAGCCGCACCTTGCCCTTCGCGGCCAGCACCGTCTTTTCCAGGATCGGGCCGAGCTGCTTGCACGGGCCGCACCAGGGCGCCCAGAAATCGACGATCACCGGCACGGACTGCGACGCCTCGATGACGTCGGCCATGAAGGCGCGGTCGCTGCTGTCCTTGATCAGGTCACCGGCGGCGGCGGGGGCGGCGGCACCGGCGGCGACGGGCTTGTTGGCAGGCGGAATGGAGAACATGGCGGTCACGTATCCCTTTGCGATCTCGCGTGATAGATGAGCGCACGGGGCGCGTTAAGCAAGCGTCGGCTGAGAGTCCGGCGGCTCCTCGCCGAAGGGCACGATCAGCGGCTCGTGCCCGCCGGCCCGCAGGAAGCGCAGCAGGTCCGCGGCGGCGATGGCCGTGGTTCGGTCGTTCAGCAGCGGGTGGTAGTTCAGCGGGTCGTGGGCCAGCATCTGCTCCTGCAGCACCACCCTCACCCGCCGCTCGCGGTCGTTGACCACGGAGAAGGGTGTGACCGAACCCGGCCGCACGCCGAGATGCCGCCACAGCCGGTCGGCCGAGGCGAAGGACAGCCGCGCCGACCCGATCACCTTGTCGAAGCGGTTCAACTCCACCCGCGCGTCCTCCAGAGCGACGACCAGCCAGTGCTGCTCCTTCTTGTCCTTCAGGAACAGGTTCTTGCAATGGCCGCCGGGGAGCGCGCCGCGCAGCGCCTTGCTCTCCTCCACCGTGTGCAGCGGCGGGTGGCGGTGGGTCACGGTGCGGATGCCGAGCGCCGCGAGATGCTCCAGGAGCTGCTCCGGGCTCGTCGGCAGCGGCTCCTCGGCCCTGCCCTCGGGGGTGTCGCGGGTGTCCATGGAGTCATCTTTAGCGGGGCCGGTAACATTCGTCCGGGAAAATCCGTCGAGGCGCCCGAGAAAAGTGAAACATGACGCTTGCATTGCGCCGATCCATGAGTATAGTCCGCCGCACGCCGCCGGACGGCACCGAGCAAGGGTCCGAACGGCAGCGAAACGGAGCGCGGGCGTAGCTCAGGGGTAGAGCACAACCTTGCCAAGGTTGGGGTCGAGGGTTCGAATCCCTTCGCCCGCTCCATTCTCCCGACGGGGACGGTGGTCCTTCGAAGGGAAATAGGACGGCTGATGGAAAGGCTGGACCTTCGGGTGCCGGCCTTTTTCGTTTTTCTCCTCCCGGTCGCCCCCATTCTCCGCGCGTTGCGATTTCGCAACCGGCGCCTTCGTTTTTGAAACCGAGTCTGCGCCGCCCTCTTCCATTGGCCGTGACCGGCGCCTCACTCCCCGACCGGCCACCTCCGGACCAGCGCAGCCATACAGCGCGCGCCATGCCAAAAGGCGCAATTTAAAGGCGCAAAATCCGGTAAATGACATGCCTTTGTAGGTCATTCCCCGCGCACATACCCCATATGAAGACGTGAACAAATTTACTTGTTGGCAACCTACTTGCGTATGACCTCCGGAATGACTAAGCTTCAAAGACGAAACAAATAGAACTTTTATCCGGTTAGGGTTGTATGCACCATGGATGGTCTGGTCGCGTCGGACGGGCCGAGCCCGTGACTTTCCCGGATAGGATGTTCCTGTCCGGCCGGCGTCCGCCGCTCCGGCAACACCGGCCCTCCCCCGCCTGATCGTCATCGGCTCCGCTGTCGTCGCGCTGCGACCGGCGGTGCCGCTGGTCGCGCTTCCAAGCCCCGCTTCGTACAGCCCAGACGATAAGCCAGCCCAGACGGCAATCCATCCAGACGACGAGAGGTCCCTCCCATGGCTATGCAACGCTACATCGTGAACTTTCCGCGCCTGTCCCCGGACATGCTGGACATCTGGAAGACGGTCCCCAGCAGCATCGCGTCCGACGTGCAGAACCGCTGCCAGAGCATGGACGCCCGGATCAAGCCCTGCGCCCCGGGCATGCGCATCTGCGGGCAGGCCCGCACCGCCGTGTCGATGCCGGGCGACAACAGCATGCTGCTGACCGCCTGCAGCCTGGCCGAACCGGGCGAGGTGGTGGTGGTCGCCGGCGCCGGCCTGGAGGAGGTGGCGCTGGCCGGCGAATGGGTGGTCCGCGGCTGCAAGTCGCGCGGCCTGGGCGGTCTGGTGATCGACGGCTCGGTCCGCGACCTCCAGGAGATCCGGACCATCGGCTTTCCGGTCTTCGCCAAGGGCTCGGTGCCGCGCGGCCCGCACAAATCCTTCGGCGGCAAGATGGACGTGCCGGCCGGCGTCGGCGGCATGGTGGTCAACCCGGGCGACCTGATCATCGGCGACGATGACGGGGTGACCGTGGTGCCGCTGGCCGTGATGGACGAGGTGCTGAGGCGCTGCCTGGAGCTGATGGCCAAAGAGAAGATTTGGTCGCAGCAGCTCGACGCCGGCAAGTCGCTGATGGAGGTGCTGGGCGTGCCGGAACCGGAAATCGTCGAGACGCCCACCCTGCGCTGACCCCCTGCCATCAGCCGGACCACGCGCGCCGGCGACCCGCACAGCCCTTCGAGCCGCCCCAAGACCGGTTTCCGCCGCCATGACGCTCATCTTTCAAATCGTGCTGCCGATGTTCGTCCTGGTCGCGCTCGGCTTCTACGCCGGGAAATCGGGCAATTTCAGCAACACGGCGGCTCAGGGGCTGTCGCGCTTTCTCGGCATCTACGCCCTGCCGGCGCTGCTGTTCGCGGCGATGGCCAAGGCCAAGATCCCCGATCCCATCGAATGGGGCTTCGTGGCGTCCTTCTTCGTCGCGGCCTTCATCATCTTCGGGCTGGGTGCGGCCTGGATGCTGTCCATCCGGCGGCGGGACGAGGCGGCGATCGGCGGCTTCGCGCCCTCCTTCTCCTCCATCGGCCTGCTCGGCGCGCCGATCCTGATGGACGCCTACGGATCGTCGGTGGCCATCCCGGTGATGCTGCTGATCCTGTTCCAGTCCCCGCTCCTCTTCACCACGGCGACGATGATCGCCGAGGCGCAGCGGACGGCGGGCGGACGGCCGGTCGTCGCCGCGGTCAACGCCGTCAAGGCGACCCTGCTCAGCCCGATGATCCTGTCGATCGTCGTCGGCATGGGCTTCAACCTGAGCGGCGTCCATGTGCCGGACGCGGTCATGAAGGCGGCGGACTACGCCGCGGCCACCGTCCTGCCCTGCGCCTGCTTCACGCTGGGCACCTCCCTGTCCTTCGGAAAGCTGTCGGGCAAGTTCGGCCAGGCGCTGGTCCTGGCGGTGATGAAGACGGTCCTGCACCCGGTGCTGACCTGGGTGCTGGCGGTGGAGGTCTTCCACCTGCCGCCGGACTGGCTGGCCCCCGCCGTGACCGCGGCGGCGCTGCCCATCGGCGTCAACGTCTACGCCTTTGCCGAGCGCTACCAGACGGGGCGGGAGCTGGTCTCCATGTCGCTGCTGCTGTCCACCCTGATGTCCCCGATCTCGATTTCCGTCGCCTTCATGGTGGCGATGGGCTGACGCGGTCATTTCGACGCAGGCTCGTTTCATTATGCGTCCATTTGACGCTTTCTGCGCACACCCGATCGCGCGGAACTCCAAGAAACCACGCCCGATGGAAAGCATTCGTCGAAAATCGCTGTGATTTCCGGATATCCGGTTCGGTTAGCACGATTGATACACGAATAGAGACTCTGTATCTTCCACCTTGAAGCGTCAAAACCGCTTTCGTCTGGTCGATTTGACAGCGTTGGGTCTATGAACTGCTTCTTTTCGCGAGAAAGACGACCGAACCCCGCCGCCATGGCGGCGACGGGATCGGTCATCCATGAAGACAGACATACTGAAGTATGCACTCATCCTTCTCAAGGTCAGTATGACTCTTCGCTTCTCTTGTGACCCGAAATTGCAATGCTGTCAGAATCAACGGCCATCGATCTTTACGAGAATTTCAGAAAAGGAGGCCCAGCCTGTGTCCGCATCGGGACGGGCGGGATCTCCCGGGACCCCGCCGCGTCCGCGGCCAAGGGGGTCTTCCGCAATAACGCAGGAAAGAAGGGCATCCAGATGATCATTCGCAGCAAGTTCCTGGCGCTGGCGACCGGGACCCTGGCGCTGGCCATGTCGACGACCGCTCTGTCGACGGCCCAGGCCGCCTACCCCGAGAAGCCGATCACCGTGGTCGTCGCCTACGACGCCGGCGGGTCGACCGACGTGACCGCGCGCCTGCTGGCTCCCTTCATCGAGAAGCATCTGGGCGGCACCCGGATCGAAGTGGTGAACAAGCCGGGCGCCGGCGGCGAGATCGGCTTCGCGGCCATCGCCGACGCAGCACCGGACGGCTACTCCATCGGCTTCTGCAACACGCCGAACATGGTGTCGATCCCGATCGAGCGTCAGGCCCGCTTCTCGGCGGACCGGCTGGACGCGCTGGTCAACGTCGTCGACGATCCCGGCGTGTGGAGCGTTCCCGGCGACAGCGCCTTCAAGACGCTGAAGGACGTCGTGGAGCACGCCAAGGCCAACCCGAACACCGTCACCGTCGGCACCACCGGCGTGGGCTCGGACGACCAGCTCGCCATGCTGCTGGTGCAGCGCCAGGCGGGCGTGCAGTTCACCCATGTGCCCTTCTCCGGCTCCGCCGCCAATTACAAGGCGATGCTCGCCAAGAAGATCCAGATCAGCGGCCAGAACCTCGGCGAGGGGCTGCGCGGTCAGGCCTCCGACCAGATCCGCGTGCTGGGCGTGATGAGCAAGGAGCGCTGGAAGGCCGCCCCGGACATCCCGACCTTCGCGGAGCAGGGCTACCCGGTGCTGATGGCCTCGCTGCGCGGCGTCTGCGCGCCGAAGGGCCTGCCCGCCGACGTCCGCGCCAAGCTGGTGGACGCCGTCACCAAGGCCGCGACCGATCCGGAGTTCGTGGCGAAGGCCGAGGCCAAGGAGACCTTCCAGCCGCTGCGCGTCCTCGGCCCCGACGCCTTCACGGCGGAGCTGAAGCAGCTCGACACCGAGCTGAAGTCGCTGTGGCAGTCGTCGCCCTGGCTGAAGTGATCCGGGGCTGACTCGACCCGGGCGGGCTGGTCCGTCCGGGTCCGGCCCATCCGCGAAACCACCCGCCGCCGGCCGACCGGCCTGCGTCGGGTGCGGTTCAAGCCCCCCTGACCATCCGGCGCCAACGGACCGGCCAATGGTTGAAGCAGGTGCTCCATGACTTTCCTCAATCACCTCCACATTCCCACCAAAATGGGAATCCCGGCGGCGACAGCGATCCTGGGCATGCTTGCCATCGCGTTGCTCGGCGGCTCCGCCATCACGGAACAGTCACGCCTGCTGGACACGCTGTTCAACCGCTCCTTCACGCGGGAAGCGGACGTCCAGGCGTTGACCGACACGCTGACCGTCGCCCACGCCGGCCTCTACCGGACGGTGATCCTCAGCACCGCCAACGCCTCCCCCAAGGCGGTCGAGGATGAATCGAAGGCCCTGACCGAGCAGATCACCAAGTTGAAGAGCCAGGCGGACAAGATGAAGGGCCAGTCCGCCGCGACCGAGGAGGAGGGGCAGATCCTCCAGCGCTTCGGCTCCGACACCGCGGCCTATCAGGCGAAGGTGACCAGCTTCCTCGACCTGCTGAAGATGGGCGTCGATCCGCTCGACTTCCTGCAGGAGGTCCAGGCGGCCTACGGGCGCCTGAACGGCACCGCCCGCGACTACCTGACCTACCAGCGCCAGCAGTCGGCCGACGCCTACGCCAACGTGAACGCGTCGGTCGACGCGACCACCCAGGCCTTCATCGCCTCGGCGATCGTCGCCCTGCTGATCACGGTGGGCGTCGCGCTGTTCATCGGCTTCAACATCGCCCGTCCGGTGGTCCGCCTGACCACGGTGATGGAGCGGCTGGCCCAGGGCCGGCTGGAGGACGAGGTGCCCGCCGCCGAGCGCGGCGACGAGATCGGCCAGATGGCCCGCACCGTCCGCGTCTTCAAGGAGAACGCGTTGCGCGTCCAGGAGATGGCGCGCGAGCAGGAGGCCATGCGCGCCCGCGCCATGGAGGAGCAGCGCCGGGCCATGAACAGCCTCGCCGCCGACCTGGAGGCGTCGGTCAAGGCGATGATGGGCGAGGTGGTGCGCTCCGCCGACTCCATGCGCGGCGAAGCCAACGTCATGCTGGAGAACGCCCGCCAGACCAGCCACCACAGCGATTCGGTTGCCCACTCTGTGCAGGAGGCCACCAGCGAGGTGGAGAGCGTGGCCGCCGGTGCCGAGCAGCTCCGCGCCTCGATCGACGAGATCACCCGGTCCATCACCCAGTCGACCCAGCTCGCCCGCGGCGCGGTGGACGAGGCCGGGCGGACCGACTCCATCGTCCAGGGCCTCAGCGAGGCCAGCCGGAAGATCGAGGAGGTGGTCGGCCTCATCAACAACATCGCCGGCCAGACCAACCTGCTGGCGCTGAACGCCACCATCGAGGCGGCCCGCGCCGGCGAGGCTGGCAAGGGCTTCGCCGTCGTGGCGCAGGAGGTCAAGAGCCTCGCCAACCAGACCGCCAAGGCCACCGACGAGATCGGCGCGGAGATCGCGGCGGTGCAGGCGGCGACGACCGCGGCGGTCAACGCCATCCGCGCCATCGTCAACACCATCCGGCAGGTGGACGAATCGCTCAGCACCGTCGCCGCGGCGGTGGAGGAGCAGGACGCCGCCACCCGCGACATCAGCGAACGCTCGCAGCGCGCCGCCACCGACACGGTGGCCGTGCTCCAGGAGATGCGGCTGGTGCAGCAGGCGGCGGAGACCACCGGCCATTCCGCCGGCGCCGTCCAGACCACGACCGAGGAGCTGTCGCGCAGCTTCAACCGGCTGGACAACGAGATCGAAGCCTTCATCACCCGCATCACCGCGGCCTGACCCGTCAGGACACTGCCCACGAAAAAGGCCCCTCTTCCGCCTGGAAGAGGGGCCTTTCCTATGCGGCCTGTCCGGTTCGCTTCGCCCCGATCACTTCAGCCCAATCATTTCAACCAGGGGAACTCGCGCCAGAGGTTGCGGAAATCGCCGTCCAGCTCCTTCAGCTCCGCGGAGAAGGCTTCCGAATCGAGGATGCGCAACGGCTGGTAGGTGTCGCGGGCCTTGCTCTGGAACTCCGGGTCGTTGGCGGCCTTGGTCACCGCATCGATCAGCTTGGCGCGGATCTCCGGCGGCAGCCCCTTCGGCGCGCCGACGCCGCGCAGCGACGCCATGGTGATGTTGTATCCCAGTTCCTTGAAGGTCGGCAGGTCGGGCGCCATGTCCCAGCGCTGCGTGCTCATCACGCCGAGAATGCGGATGTTGTCGCCGCCGGCCTTGCCGCGCAGCCCCTCGCCCAGATTCTGGCCGCAGACCTGGGTGTGGCGGCCGAGCATGGAGCGGTAGTTCTCCGCGCTGCCGGGAAACGGCACATGGGTGAAGCGGACGTTGGCCTGCCGCTGGAGCAGCAGCATGGCCAGATGGTCGTCCGACCCGACGCCGGTGGAGCCCAGCGTGATGGTGTTCGGGTTGGCCTTGGCCTGGGCGATCAGATCCTCCACCGTCTTGTAGGGGCTGTCGCCGTGGACCGTCATGATGCCCGGATCGTCGACGACGTTGACCAGCGGGTCCAGCCGGTCGAGCGTGAAGCGGGCGTTGCGCTCGATCGGGATGGTGACGACGTTCGGCGTGTTGATGAAGCCGATGGTGTAGCCGTCCGGCGTGGCGTCGGCGATGGCCGCGAAGCCGATCTCCCCCCCGGCGCCGCCGCGGTTCATCACCACGATCCGCGCGCCGCCGCCCAGATATTTTTCGATGAAGGGCGCCAGCATGCGCGCGGTCACGTCGGTCGATCCGCCCGCCCCGTAGGCGACGATCATGGTGATCGGCTTCTCCGGATAGGCGGCCTGGGCCGCCGTCGCACCCAACAGCAGGGCGCAGGAGGTCAGAAGGCTTGAAAAGAAATGTCTGGCTTTCATGGTCGGCTCCGCCAAATGCTGCCGCCCGATTACCACAACGGAGCGCCGCCAAGGAGCGCGCCCGCGGCATCGGTTGCACAATTCATAGTAACACGATTTTTTGTACACTATAGTATTTATGGCGCAACCATAATGAGAGCGCCGGACACAGCGTCGCACCGGCCGGCATCACCGCAGGACGACGGCGAAACGGCCTTTCCACTTGGGAAAGGCCGTTCGGTCCGGTTCTGTCATACGGAGACGGAGGTCAGTTGATCGGTTCGGCGCGGTTGCCGAACAGAGCGCGCAGCTTGCGCCCGATGGCCGCCACCAGCATGCCCTGGTTGCCACCCTCCGGCTTGGGGAACCAGTCCGGCTCCTCGGTCTGGATGCGGCGGATCACCGTCAGGAACGCCTCGACCACCAGCGGGTCGAAATCCTTGCCCGCCCGCTCGGCGATCCAGGCGATGGCGTGCTCCACCCCCCAGGCCTTGCGGTATTGGCGGTCGGTGATGAGGGCGTCGAACACGTCGGCCACGGCCATGATCCGCGCCGACACCGGAATGGCCCAGCCGCGCAGCCCTTCCATGTAGCCCGACCCGTCGTAGCGCTCGTGATGGTAGCGGGCGATCTCCGCGGCGATCGACAGCAGGCTGCGCCCGCGCAGGGGCAGCGCCGCCTCGCTGAGGATGCGGTGGCCGATCACGGTATGGCGCTGGATGGCCGCCACGTCGTTGTTCGCCAGCTCGCCCGGAATGCCCAGCGTCTCGTCCGACACGCTCAGCATGCCGACGTCGTGCAGCAGGGCGGCCAGCCCGACCTTCTCGACCAACTCGTCGTCCAGCTCGTCGGCGAAGCGGCCGTGGACGCGCAGCTCGCGCGCGATGTCGCCGACCAGCCGCTCGATGCGCTGGAGATGGCCGGCGGCGGCGTTGTCCTTGTATTCGGCGAGCGACCCCATGGCCAGGACGGTGGCCTTCTGGGCGGTGTTCAGCTCCTCGAACAGCAGGGCGTTCTCGAAGGCGATGGAGCATTTGTTGCGGAACAGCTCCAGCAACTGCCACTCGCGCGCGGTGCCCTCGTTGTTGTGGCCCTCGACGTAGATCATGCCGATGATCCCGCCATGGGCGCGCAGCCGCAGGGCGCAATAGCCCGGCTCGACGATGGTCTCGGAACTCGGGCTCAGCCGCTCCAGCGCGGCGGCCACGTTGGGCTCGCCCAGCTCGGCGACGTCCACGTCCTTCCATTTGGCGAAGCGACCGGTGGAGGCGCGCACGCGGATGCGGCGGTCGCGCGGCAGCGTGTCGCCCTGGATGCACAGCAGGGCGTGCCGCCCGATGCCCAGCAGCCCGACGACGCGCGGCAGGATGTTGGGGAACAGCACGTCCGGGGTGCGCATCTCCAGCAGGCCGGTGGTCGCCACCAGCATGCGGGCCAGCGCCTTGCGCCCGGCCGCCTGGGTCTGCAGGTTGAGGAAGGCGCGCAGCCGCGGCACGACCGCGGTGCGCAGCGTGCGCGCCGTCAACCCGTCCTTCAGGCGGTAGTCGCTGACGTCGTGGCCCTCCACCACCTCCTCTTCCGGCGCCCGCTCGGGATGGGCGGTGCAGACCAGGATGCGGACGCGGCTGTTCCCCAGATCCTTGCGGATGTGGTCGATGAAGGCGAGCCCTTCGGGCGGCCCATCCGCCGCGGGGTCCAACACCGGCTCCAGCAGGACGGCGGCGGTGTTGGGGTTGCGGTACAGCGCCTCGCGCGCTTCGGCGGCGGTCGCGGCGGTCAGCACCGTCACCGGCGCCCCGTCCAGCGCGAAGCCGTCGAGCGCGGCGCGCGTCAGCCCGGCCAGCGCCGGATCGGGATCGACCACGAGCACATGCAGGCGGGGCTTGGCGGGCGGAACCGGGGTGGCCTCCGGCGGGCGGGCGTCGTCGTTGGGCATGACCGTCTCGATGGTTGCGCACCGCAGGCGCGCTTGCACAAAAAATACGCCTCCTTTCCGATTCATTCAACTTTCATCGGTTTGGACACGAAGGGCCGCTCCGTAATAACCGCCTCTTCCGGTTACGCCCCTCCGCCTGTTGCCTGTCGCGGCAAATCGGCTACCCTCTGCCTACAACGGCGGCAAACCGCCGCAAAAAATCAGGGAAGGATTGGAGCGATGGCTCTCAGGGCCGAACAGCTCAAGGACGAGCTGACCGAAGAGGTCGTGCGGCAGGTTCGCGAGCGGCTGGGCCGCAGCCGCGCCGCACCGGCGGAGCGCTTCGTACGGCAGTTCTACGACAACGTCCCGCCCGACGACATCATCCAGGCTCCGGCGGAGCAGCTCTACGGTGCTGCCCTCGCCATGTGGCAGTGGGGCCAGCAGCGCGAGGCGACGGACCGCGCCAAGGTCCGCGTCTACAACCCCCGCGTCGAGGAACATGGCTGGCAGTCCCACCGCACGGTGGTGGAGATCGTCAACGACGACATGCCCTTCCTGGTCGACTCGGTGACCGCGGAGCTGAACCGCCAGGGGCTGACCGTCCATCTGGTCATCCACCCCGTGGTGCGGGTCAAACGCGACGCCGACGGCCAGCTGGTGGAGCTGTACGAGCCCGCGGCGGCCCCCACCGACGCCGCCCCCGAATCCTTCATGCATGTGGAGGTCGGCGCGGTCACCGGCGCCACCGCGCTCGACCAGGCCCGCGAGGGGCTGGAGCGCGTGCTGGCCGACGTGCGCGCCGCCGTCGCCGACTGGCGGGCCATGCGCCAGCAGGTGCGCGCCGCCATCGCGGAGGCCGACTGCGCCCGCGCCGCCGTCCCGGCCATCATCCCCGACGACGAGGTGGACGAGGCCAAGGCCTTCCTGTCCTGGGCGGACGACGACCATTTCACCTTCCTCGGCTACCGCGAATACCGCTTCGAGAGCGGCGCCGACGGGGCGGACTCCTCGCTGGGGCTGGTCGCCGGCAGCGGCCTGGGCATCCTGCGCGACGACTCGGTCACCGTCTTCGACGGGCTGCGCAACTACGCCACCCTGCCGCCCGACGTGCGCGACTTCCTGCGCAACCCGCGCGTCCTGATGGTGACCAAGGGCAACCGCCCCTCCCCCGTGCACCGCTCCGTCCCGATGGACGCCATCCTCATCAAGCGCTTCGACGCCGAGGGCCGGATCGTCGGCGAGCGGCTGGTCGCCGGCCTCTTCACCTCCGTCGCTTACAACCGCAGCCCGCGCGAGATCCCCTACCTCCGCCGCAAGGTCGCGGAGGTGATGGAGCTGGCCGGCTTCGACCCGCAGGGCCATGACGGCAAGGCGCTTCTGCACATCCTGGAGACCTACCCGCGCGACGAGCTGTTCCAGATCCAGGTGCCGGAGCTGCTGGACATCGCCGTCGGCATCCTGCATCTGCAGGAGCGGCAGCGGCTGGCCCTGTTCGTGCGCAAGGACCCGTTCGAGCGCTTCGCCTCCTGCCTCGTCTACGTGCCGCGCGACCGCTACGACACCACGCTGCGCCGGCGCATCCAGGCCATCCTGGAGGCCGCCTACGACGGCACCTGCACCGGCTTCACCACGCAGCTGACCGAAAGCGTGCTGGCCCGCCTGCATTTCATCATACGGACTGAGCCGGGCCGCGTGCCCACCGTCGACGCCACCGATCTGGAGGCGCGGCTGGTCCAGGCGTCGCGCGGCTGGGACGACCATCTGCGCGACGCGCTGGTCGAGGCCCACGGCGAGGAGCAGGGCCGCACCCTGTTCCGCCGCTACGCCGACGCCTTCCCCACCGCCTACCGCGAGGAGTTCAACGCCGAGGCCGCGGTCTTCGACATCGAGCGGATCGAGAAGGCGACGGCCCAGGGCACGTTGGGCATCAACCTCTACCGCCCGCTGGAGGCCGAAGGGGACGAGCTGCACGTCAAGATCTACCACGAAGGCCGCCCGGTGCCGCTGTCCGACGTGCTTCCCATGTTGGAGCACATGGACCTGAAGGTGATCACCGAGGCGCCCTTCGAGATCGCCATCGCCGGCCACGCCGCCCCGGTGTGGATCCACGACTTCACCGCGCGCTCCCAGAACGGGCTGCCCATCGACTGCGCGATGGTGAAGGAGAAGTTCCAGGACGCCTTCGCCGCCGTCTGGGACGGCCGGATGGAGGATGACGGCTTCAACCGCCTCGTGCTCCGCGCCGGCCTGACCGCGCGGGAGGTGACGGTGCTGCGCGCCTACGCCAAGTATTTGCGCCAGGCCCGCATCCCCTATGGGCAGGACGTGGTGGAAAGCACGCTGGCCGGCCATCCGGCCATCGCGCGCAAGCTGGTCGCCCTGTTCCACAGCCGCTTCGACCCGGCCCGCCGCCCGCAGAACGATCCGGGGCTGGCCGCGGAGATCGAACGCGCGCTCGACGGGGTGAAGAACCTGGACGAGGACCGCATCCTGCGGCGCTTCCTCAACCTGCTGTGCAACACGCTGCGCACCAACGCCTATCAGAACGGCGCGGACGGGCGGCCCAAGACCTACCTCTCCTTCAAGATCGACAGCCGCCACATCGACGACCTGCCGCTGCCCCGCCCGATGGTCGAAGTGTTCGTCTACAGCCCGCGGATGGAGGGCGTCCATCTGCGCGGCGGCAAGGTGGCGCGCGGCGGCATCCGCTGGTCCGACCGCCGCGAGGATTTCCGCACGGAGATCCTCGGGCTGATGAAGGCGCAGATGGTCAAGAACACCGTCATCGTGCCGGTCGGCTCCAAGGGCGGCTTCGTGGTGAAGCGCCCGCCCCCGCCGTCCGCCGGACGCGAGGCGGCGCTGGCCGAGGGCATCGAGTGCTACAAGACGCTGATGCGCGGCCTTCTGGACATCACCGACAACCTCGACGCCCAGGGCGCGGTGGTGCCGCCGCCCGAGGTGGTTCGCCACGACGAGGACGACCCCTATCTGGTGGTCGCCGCCGACAAGGGCACGGCGACCTTCTCCGACATCGCCAACTCGGTGTCGGTGGACCACGGCTTCTGGCTGGGCGACGCCTTCGCGTCGGGCGGCTCCGCCGGCTACGACCACAAGAAGATGGGCATCACCGCCCGCGGCGCCTGGGAGTCGGTGAAGCGCCATTTCCGCGAGCTGGGGCACGACACCCAGACGCAGGACTTCACCGTCGTCGGCGTCGGCGACATGTCGGGCGACGTGTTCGGCAACGGCATGCTGCTGTCGAAACACATCCGCCTGCTCGCCGCCTTCGACCACCGGCACATCTTCGTCGATCCCGACCCCGACGCCGCGCGGAGCTGGGAGGAGCGGCAGCGCCTGTTCGACCTGCCCCGCTCCTCCTGGGCGGACTACGACGCGGCGCTGCTGTCCGCGGGTGGCCGCGTCTTCGACCGCTCCGCCAAGTCGCTGGAGCTGACGCCGGAGATCCGCCAGCGCTTCGGCATCGCCAAGGACCACGTCACCCCGCTGGAGCTGATGCAGACCCTGCTGAAGGCCGAGGTGGACCTGCTGTGGTTCGGCGGCATCGGCACCTACCTGAAGGCGGCGGAGGAGACCAACGCCGAGGTCGGCGACAAGGCCAACGACGCGCTGCGCATCGACGGGCGCGACGTGCGGGCCAAGGTGATCGGCGAGGGCGCCAACCTGGGCGTCACCCAGCGCGGCCGCATCGAGGCGGCGCAGCACGGGGTGCGGCTGAACACCGACGCCATCGACAATTCGGCGGGCGTGGACACCTCCGACCATGAGGTGAACATCAAGATCCTGCTGAACGACGTGGTCGTCCGCGGCGACATGACGCTGAAGCAGCGCGACCAGCTGCTCGCCGCCATGACCGACGAGGTGGCCGGTCTGGTGCTGGCCGACAACTACCTGCAGAGCCAGGCGCTGACCGTCGCCCGCGCCCAGGGTCCCGACGCGCTGGAGGCGCAGGCCCGGCTGATCCGCTCGCTGGAGAAGGCGGGCCGGCTCAACCGCGCCATCGAGTATCTGCCCGACGAGGAGGAGCTGTCCGCCCGCATGGCCAACCGCGAGGGGCTGACCCGGCCCGAGCTGGCGGTGCTGCTGGCCTACGCCAAGATCACGCTCTACGACGATCTGCTGGCCTCGGACCTGCCGGACGATCCCTTCATGGCCGACGACCTCACCCGCTACTTCCCCAAGCCGCTGCGCAAGGCCCATGCGGAGGCGGTGGGACGGCACCGGCTGCGGCGGGAGATCATCGCGACCAGCGTCACCAACAGCCTCGTCAACCGCACCGGCCCGACCTTCGTCAAGGAGATGATGGAGAAGACCGGCATGGGGCCGGCGGACGTCGCCCGCGCCTACACCATCGTGCGCGACGCCTTCGGCCTGCGCTCGCTGTGGACGGGGATCGAGGACCTCGACACCGTCGTCCCGGCCGCGCTCCAGACCAGCATGATCCTGGAGACGGTCCGCCACATGGAGCGCGCCGCCGCCTGGTTCCTGGCGAGCTGCCAGCAGCCGCTGGACATCGCCCGCGAGACGGAGGCCTTCCGGCCCGGCATCGAGACGCTTCTGGCCGGTCTGGACAACGTGCTGGACGCCGAGGAGACGGCCCGCCTGACCGCCCGCGTCGCCTCCTACCAGGAGCAGGGCGTTCCCGCCGAGCTGGCCCGCCGCATGGCGGCGCTGCCGGTCCTGGCCGCCGCCCCCGACCTCGTCCGCATCGCCGGGCGCACCGGGCGCGGGGTCGCGGACGTCGCCGCGGTCTACTTCATGCTGGGCCGCCGCTTCGGCCTGGAGTGGCTGCGCGACAAGGCCGCCGCGGCGAAGGCGGAGAACCATTGGCAGAAGCAGGCGGTGGCCGCCCTGGTCGACGACCTGTTCGCCCACCAGACCGCGCTGACCACCCGCGTCCTGGAGTCGGTGGACCAGCTTCCCGCGGAAGCCCCCGTGGAGGCCTGGATCGCCCACCGCCGCCCGGTGGTGGAGCGGGTGGAGCAGCTCCTGTCCGAGCTGCGCACCCAGCCCAACGTCGACCTGTCGATGCTGGCGGTGGCGAACCGGCAGCTCCGCGGCCTGACGGCGGGGTAAACAGCTTGAAAACCCCTCGTCCGGCCCCCTTCGGGCGGGTCCGGACGAGGGTTTCCCATGCGTCCCGCCCGCTTTCCGGCTATGGTGCGGCCATTCCAAGGAATGTCCGCCCAACCGGAGCCGCCGCGATGACCGACCCCCAACCGACCCTGAACGACGCCATCCGCCTGCTGCGGACGAACGATCTGGGCGGGGCGGAGGCGGCCTGCCGGGCGATCCTGGCGACCGACCCGCACAACGCGCAGGCCCTGCACCTGCTGGGCGTCGTCGCCGCCCACACCGGCCATCCCGACGGCGCGCTCGACCTCTTCGCCCTCGCCATCGCCGAGGACGGCAAGGACCCATCCTTCCACAACAGCCGCGGCAGCCTGCTCTTCCAGCTCGGCCGCGCGGCGGAGGCGGAGGAGGCGTTCCGCGCCGGCATCGCCCTCAACGATCGCCTGCCGGAGCTTCACGGCAACCTGGGCAACGCGCTGAAGGCGCTGGGCCGGCTGGAGGACGCCGAGGGCGCCTTCCGCGCCGCTCTGGCCCTGCGCGGCGACGCGCCGGAGATGCACAATTTCCTGGGCACCACCCTGCGCGAGCTGGGCCGGCTGGACGAGGCGGAGGCCGCCTTCCGCGCCGCTCTGGAACGGGCGCCGGAGTATCTGGAGGCCCGCTACAACCTCGCCGAGGCGCTGAGCACCCGCGGCGCCCTGGAGGAGGCGGAGGAGGCCTTCCGCGTGGTGATCGCGGCGGCGCCCCGCTTCGTCCCCGCCCATGTCGGCCTCGCCCATACGCTGCAGAGCCTCGACCGCGCCAACGAGGCGGTGGAGGCCATCGAGGCCGCCCGCGCCATCGCGCCGGATCACCCGCTGGTGCAGTTCACCCGCCGGCTGATCCATTCCAACGCCGTCCCCGGCTGGCACCTGCCGATGATCAACGACTTCGAGCGCAACGACGCCTACGAGGCGGCGCTGAAGCGTGCGGTGACCCCGGACTCGCTGGTCCTGGAGATCGGCACCGGCTCGGGCATCGTCGCCATGATGGCGGCGCGCGCCGGGGCGCGGAAGGTGGTCACCTGCGAGGTGAACCCGATCCTCGCCCGCATCGCCCGCGAGACCGTCGCCAACAACGGCTACGCCGACCGCATCGACGTGGTGCCGAAGCTGTCCACCCGCCTGTCGGTGGGCGCGGGCGGCGACCTGCCGGAGAAGGCCGACGTCTTCGTGTCGGAGCTCATCAACATCGGCATGCTGGCGCCGCGCATGCTGTCGGTGCTGCAGCACGCGCGCACCCATCTGGTGAAGCCCGGCGGCGCGATCATCCCGCGCGCCTCGACCGTTTACGCCATGCTGGTGGAGACCCCGGAGCTGGCCCGCATCAACCCGGTGAAGCGCATCGGCGGCTTCGACATGTCGGCGTTCGACGTGTTCCGCTCCCCCGGCTACCAGCAGATCGACCTCGGCGCCGAAACCCACACGCCGCTGTCGGCCGCCTTCACCGCGCTCGACTTCGACTTCACCCGCAACATGCCCGAGGAGGGCGGCCGCGAGATCGCCGTGGAGATCACGGCGGAGGGCACCTGCCACGGCGTGGCCTTCTGGTTCGACCTGCAGATGGACGAGGAGGTCACCTACCGCTCCGAAAGCCGGGCGCGGACGAACCACTGGAAGCAGGCGATGACCTATCTGGAGACGCCGATCCGCGTGCGCCCCGGCGACCGGCTGACCATCGTCGCCCGCTACGACAACAACCAGATTTCGTTCGGCGTGGGCGGTTGAGGCGGCGCCCCTTCGCCGCAGGGGACGCAACGACCGGCTTTTTGACAACCAAAGCCTGAACGCTGTAGGCTGCCGTCAACGATTGGCGGCAGCGGCAAGACGCCCGCCTGGACGGCCGGGAGGGTCCTCGATGTCGATCACGGCGACGAACGCGCAGGCGTCCGGCTTCAGTCTCAAGGCGGCCTTGACCGTATTGGGAACCGACAAGGGCGCCTCTGCGAAGACCGCCGCCGGCCAAGCGGCGTCGACCTCCGGCGGTTCGGCCGTCTTCGTCACCCTGTCCGTCGAAGCCCAAGCCTTCATGGCCACCACCTCCGCGTCCAAGTCCGGCAAGACCGCAAGCGGTGTTGCCGGGCCCTACACCGCCTATTTCCCGACGCGCGACGGCAAACCCGCCACGGCGCTGGCCAAGGCGGTGTCCGATCCGGGGGCGGTGTCCAGCTCGGCGGGCCTGAGCGGGCCGGACATCGCCAAGGACGCCCGCGCCCGCATGGACGCGCAGTACGAGGCCATGAAGGCCGGCGGCGAGCCCTTCGACTTCGACAGCTTCGAGGGCCGGGACTGGTACTCCCTGATGGGCGATCTCGACCGCCGCTCGCTGGAGGCGGTGCGCAGCAACGCCGGCGGCCAATTCTCCAAGCAGGAGCAGGACATCGCCCAATCGATCATGGCGCAGCAGGAGGGGCTGGCCATGGGACTCTACAACGGCCCGATCAGCCAGGAAGCCAGCTTCACCGATCCGTTCCGCGGCGACGAGGCCGCAAGGATGAAGGCGAACCTCACCTTCCTGGACGCCGTCGGCCCGGAGGAGAAGACCTCGACCGAATGGGCGACACGCCGGGCGTCGGCGCAGGTGTCCTACGAAATCCACACGAGGGAGAAGGGCGATGAACCGGAAAAGCTCGAAAGCGACAACCCGCTGGCGGCGCTGATCAAGCAGGCGATGGACCGTTCGCAGTCCGACCCGCTGCGGCAGATCCTCAAGACACCGGACGAGTTGAAGACACAGGCGTGGTTCAAGGGCTTCGAGTCCCGACTGGACGCCACCGTCGCCCAAAACGTGGCGCAAGGCATCGCCCAGGGCATCGCGCTGGCGAAAGCCACCACGCCGGGGGCGGACTCCGCCAAACCGGCGTAACTCCGCCCCCGGGTTGGCATTCCCGGCCGGTTTGCCTAGAGTGGGCCATCCCGGACAACAGACGGCCGATCCTTCAGCATGCCCCACACCGCCGAGGCGCCGAGCCGCCGCGCCATCGCGTCCTGGTGCCTCTACGACTGGGCGAACTCGTCGTACAACACCATCATCACGACCTTCATCTTCTCCGTCTATTTCGCCCGCGGCGTGGTCGGGGACGAGGTGGCCGGGGCCTCGCGCTGGAGTGCCGCGCTGACCGTCGCCGGGTTGCTGATCGCCCTGCTCAGCCCCGTGCTGGGTGCGGTGGCCGACCGGACGGGGCGGCGCAAGCCGTGGATGGCGCTGTTCACCGCCCTGACCGTGGTCTTCTGCGCCGCTCTGTGGTGGGTGAAGCCCGACCCGTCCCACGCTCTGTTCGCCCTGGTCTGCGTGGTCATCGGCACCGTCGCCTTCGAATTGGCGAACGTCTTCTACAACGCCAGCCTGACCGCGCTGGCGCCGCCGCGAATGCTCGGGCGGATTTCCGGCTGGGGCTGGGGCATCGGCTATTTCGGCGGGCTGGCCTGCCTGGTGGTCGCCCTGTTCGTCTTCGTGAAGTCGCCCACCCCGCTGTTCGGCCTGCTCGACACGGTGGAGCAGGCGCCGGTGCGCGCCACCGCCCTGCTCGCCGCCGCCTGGTACGGGCTGTTCGCCCTGCCCTTCTTCCTGTTCGTTCCGGACGTGCCGGCGACCGGGCTGGGCATCCGGCAGGCGGCGCGGGAGGGCATGGCGACGCTGCGCCGGACGCTGGCGGAGACGCGCAAGTTCCGCAACACCCTGCGTTTCCTGATCGCCAGCGCGATCTACCGCGACGGCATCAACACCATCACCGCCTTCGGCGGCATCTTCGCCGCTCACGCCTTCGGGATGAGCTTCGAGGAGATCCTGCTCTTCGCCATCGCGCTGAACGTGGTGGCCGGCGTCGGGGCCATCGGCTTCGCCTGGGTGGACGACCGGATGGGGGCCAAGCCGACCATCCTGGTCAGCCTGATCGGCCTGACCGCCTTCGGCGTGCCGCTGCTGCTGGCGACGGAAAAGGCGTGGTTCTGGGTGCTGGCGCTGGGGCTGGGCGCCTTTTTCGGGCCGGCGCAGGCGGCCGGGCGGTCGATGATGGCACGGCTGGCCCCGCCGGGCATGGTGGGGGAGATGTTCGGGCTCTACAGCCTGACCGGCCGCATGGCCGGCTTCGTCGGGCCGCTGGCCTTCGGGCTGGCGACCGCGCTGTTCGAGAGCCAACGGGCCGGCATGGCGAGCGTTGTGGCTTTCTTCGTCATCGGTTTTGGGCTTATGCTGACGGTTCGGGAGCCGGCACCGGGCGATGCGAATACGGTGCGACAGTCCGCCGCGGCATGACGGCGGATTCACCCAGCGGAAGCTGCTAACTTGCCTTTTGCTGCGACGCACAACGATCTTGGCGCGGAGAGCGGAACGGACATGTTGCACATCAAGGACATCGAGGCCTTCGCGCACATCAACGAGGCGCTGGCCCGCGACCACGCCGCGGCGCGTGGGGAAAACGACTCGGCGGGGCATCCTTCGCCCCACCATCCGGCGATGCATCCGGCGATGCTGATCGCCATGGCGGCGACCGGGCGCCTGAAGCCGGAAGACGGTGCGGACGGGAAAACCCCGCAGGCCGAAGCCGCCGCCCTGCTGGCGCGGCTGATGGGGGCGCGGCGGGGATAAAAAGTACTGGGACCGTCGGCGTATTGCCCCCACCCCGACCCTCCCCCGCTAACGCAGGGGAGGGAGAACGGTTCCCTCCCCTGCGAAGCGGGGGAGAGTTAGGGAGGGGGCAATGGATGCGCCCCCTCCCGTCTTAGTGCCGGAAGTGCCGCATCCCCGTCAGCACCATCGCCAGACCCTTCTCATCGGCGGCGGCGATGACGTCGTTGTCGCGGATCGAGCCGCCGGGCTGGATCACCGCCGTCACGCCGGCCTCCGCCGCGGCCAGCAGGCCGTCCGCGAAGGGGAAGAAGGCGTCCGAGGCGACCACCGACCCCTTGGTCAGCGGCTCGCTCAAGCCGGCGGCCTTGGCGGCCTCCGCCGACTTGATGGCGGCGATGCGGGCCGAGTCGACGCGGCTCATCTGGCCGGCACCGACGCCCACCGTGGCGCCGTTCTTCGCATAGACGATGGCGTTCGACTTCACATGCTTGGCGACGCGGAAGGCGAAGAGCAGGTCGGCCAGCTCCTGCTCGGTCGGGGCGCGCTTGGTCACCACCTTCAGGTCGTCGAGCGTGATGCGGCCGTTGTCGCGGTTCTGGAGGAGGAAGCCACCGGAGAGCTGCTTCACCATCATCCCCGGCTCGGCCGGGTTCGGCACGTCCTTGGTCAGCAGGACGCGCAGGTTCTTCTTGCTGGCGAGCAGGGCGCGGGCCGCGTCGTCGGCGTCCGGGGCGATCACCACCTCGGCGAACAACTTGGCGATTTCCTCCGCCGTGGCGGCGTCCAGCGGGCGGTTGACGGCGATGATGCCGCCGAAGGCGCTGACCGGGTCGCACAGCAGGGCCTGCTTGTAGGCGTCGAGCAGGTTCGCCCCCTCGGCCACGCCACAGGGGTTGGCGTGCTTGATGATGGCGACGGCCGGGCGCTCGAACTCGGCGACCAGCTCGAAGGCGGCGTCGGTGTCGTTCAGGTTGTTGTAGGACAGCTCCTTGCCCTGGAGCTGGATCGCCGTCGCCACACCCGGACGCTGCTCGCCGGTGACGTAGAAGGCCGCCTGCTGGTGCGGGTTCTCGCCGTAGCGCAGGGTCTGGCTGAGCTTGCCCGACAGGGTGGTGCGCGGCGGGAAGGTCTCGCCGAGCTGGCCGGCCAGCCAGGAGGAGATGGCCGCGTCGTAGGACGCCGTGCGGGCGTAGGCGCGCTGGGCCAGCGTGCGGCGGAGCGTCAGCGTGACGGCGCCGTCATGGGTCGCCAGCTCGTCCAGAACCGCCTCGTAATCCTCGGGGTCGGTGACGACGGTGACGAAGTCGTGGTTCTTGGCCGCGGCGCGGATCATCGCCGGGCCGCCGATGTCGATGTTCTCCACGCAGTTGGCGTAGTCGGCGCCCTTCGACACCGTCGCCTCGAACGGGTAGAGGTTCACCACCACGAGGTCGATCGGCGGGATGTCGTGGGTGGTCATCGCCTCGGCGTGGATGTCGCGGCGGGCCAGGATGCCGCCATGCACGCGCGGGTGCAGCGTCTTGACGCGCCCGTCCATGATCTCCGGGAAGCCGGTGTGGTCGGAGACCTCCGTCACCGGGATGCCGGCCTCGGCCAGCCGCTGGGCGGAGCCGCCGGTGGACAGGATCTCCACGCCCTTGGCCGCCAGCGCCTGACCGAGCGCGACGAGGCCCGTCTTGTCGGACACGGAGATCAGCGCGCGCGTGATGCGGACCAGATCGGGGGCGGGCGAGTGGGCAACGTTCGGCGGGCTCATCGGGGCATCCTGGCTGTCATGGAACCGGCTGCGGCGAACCGGGCATGGGAAGACGGGGCCTGAGAAGACGGGACCCGGAAAGACGGAAAAGCGAAACACCCCGCTTCGTCACCCCCGCCTGGGCGGGGATCACGGTCGCAGGGCGAACACTCCACAGACTCTCGAAACAGGCACCGATCCGTATTCCCACGGCCTGTCCGCCGCGGATGCGCGCGGTTTACCCCCCCTTGCGCTCGCGGCGCAAGGCCCATTTCACCGTCTTGATGGCGGGGCCGGTATGTCCGGAGACGGCGATCTGGGTGGTCCGCCGCGGCTCGTCGCCGCTGCCCAGATAAATGCTCTCCTCCAGCTCCAGCGTGGCGCCCGACGCGCGCAGCCGCCAGGCGGCGCCGCTCGGCAGCTTCAGCTGGACCTGCCCGCCCTGGACGAGGCTCGCCTGGACCGCCGGGTGCAGGTGGAAGCGGATGGTGAAGGGCCGCGGCTCCGGCGTGGCGCCGATCACCGGCTCCAGCATGTCCTCGCCGCGCAGGTCCTCGCCGTTCTCCGCCAGATAAACGCGGCGGCGGTGCAGGTAGCCGAAGTTGCGGCTGTAGCCGTTGTGGGTGGCGACGACCAGCACCGCCCCGTCGTTCTCCTGCCGCTCGCAGCCGACATGGGAGGGGCGGCGGCCGAGCCCGCCCGCCTCGATCACCTCCGACGAGTTGGTCTCGGCCAGCACGACGGTGGAATGGGCGGCGGTGCCGGCCAGCGCGGCGCGCCACGGGCCGGTCTTCACCGGATGGGCGCCGCAATTGACGATCAGCCGCTCCTTGCCGACCGACATCTCCAGCGACAGGGTGCCGGCGTGGGCGGTGGCGTCCAGCCCGGTGACCGGCGGCACGCCGGTGTCCATCAGCACCATGGTCCGCCCGGCGATCAGCCGCTCGAAGCCGGTGTGCGGCGCGCTCTTCAGCGGGCGCCCGCGGGCGTCGGCCTGGGCCAGCACCGTGTCGACCAGCGCCGCGTCCTCCTCCCGCCCGCCGTTGAACAGGGCGAGGCCGCCGTCGCCGTGGCGGAAGAAGCGCAGGGCCGGGGTCATGCGGTCGATGGCGTGCTGCAGCGCCTCCGGCACGTCGGCGCGGGCGGTGCGCAGGACCGACCGCATGTCGATCAGGTCGCGCAGGATGCGCAGCTGCACCGAGGGGCAGCGCTCGACATGGCCGCCGTCCGGCAGGATCTGGCGCGGCAGCTCCCGCTCCAGCAGCTTCAGCGCGTCCTGGCCGATCCGCTCATGCTCCGGCAGGCAGAAGCCGCCATAGACGAGGCCCTTGGCCGCGGTGACCAGCGCCTTGCCGTCCAGCGCGCCGGGCACCACGCGGGTCAGATGCTTGACCTGCCGGGCGAGGCTGTCGAAGACCGCGGCGCGGAACTCGTCGTCGGCGGAGGCGCAATAGAAGTCGTGCAGGCCGATCCAGGCGGCGATGCGGGCGCCCAGCACCTCCGGCGCCCAGGTCTGGGCGTTCCAGCCGCCGTTGTGGTCCAGCCAGGACAGCACCAGCGCGCGGGCGCGCCGCCGCGCCGTGTCGCCGCCGACCGCGCGCAGGTCGCGCAGCCAGTCGAAGCCGTGCAGGGCGTCCTGCCAGACGATGCTGCCGGCCCGCCAGTTCGGCGCGCCGTGGGCGTCGGCCGCCGCGGCCTGCCCGCCGAAGCGGAAGACGCCGGCCAGGATCGCCGAGCCGTCCCCGGCGTCGCCCGGCCAGGGGTCCGGCGGCACGGCGGACAGGGCCGTCGGCGCGCGGCCGCCCAAGGTCAGCTTGTAGATCGGGTTGCCGAAGGCGATCTGCGCGACGCCATCCCGCAAGCGGCCCATTTTCCCACGCCCGGCGCTCATCGGCTCACCCCGTCACACGGCAGGGGGAGGCGATGGCCGGCGCTTCGCTGAAGGCATTCGGGCGATCGGGGGGATGCATCCTGTTGTCGTATCAAATTCGCCTCGACCCCCGCAAGCCGGTGGTGCCCTAATCGTGCAGACGTCGCAGCCGTGCCACGAAGAACCCGTCGATCCCGCCGAGGTCCCCGAGCATGCCCGGCAGGGATCGTACCTCACCGCGCTCGTTGATCAACTCGGCCAAATTGCCATCCCCCGCATGGCCGCCACCCAGATCAACCGGTGTGATGGGCAGCCGCTCCACCCGCTTGTCGCGGGCCAGGATGCGGTCGATCTGCGCCTCGCCCTCCTCCGGCTGGATGGAACAGGTGCAGTAGACCAGCGTTCCGCCGGGCTTCACCAGATCGACGGCGTGGGCCAGCAGGCGGCTCTGCGCCTTGGCCAGCTTGCCGATGTCCTCCGGCGTCTTGACGCGCAGGATGTCGGGATGGCGGCGGATCGCCCCGGTGGCCGAGCAGGGGGCGTCGAGCAGCACCGCGTCGGCCGGCTGGTCGGGGGTCCAGGTGGCGGCGTCGGTCGCCAGCACCTCCGCCGACAGGTTGAGGCGGGCCAGATTCTCCCGCACCCGCTCCAGCCGCTTGGCGGAGCGGTCGACCGCCGTCACCTGCGCGCCCTGCGCGACGAGCTGCGCGGTTTTGCCGCCGGGAGCGGCGCACAGGTCGTAGACGCGCTTGCCCGCCAGATCGCCGAACAGCTTGGCCGGCAGCGAGGCGGCGAGGTCCTGCACCCACCAGGCGCCCTCGGCGAAGCCCGGCAGCTCGGTGAGGTTGCCGCCGGCGGCGCGGCGCAGCGTGCCGGTGGGCAGCAGCCGGGCCTCCAGCCGCTCCGCCCACAACGCGGGGTCGGCCTTGACGGTGATGTCCAGCGGCGCCTCGTGCAGATGCGCCTCGACGATGCCGCGGGTGCGGCCGATGCCGTAGGCCTGCCGCCAGGCCAGCCACAGCCAGTCCGGCGTGTTCAGGCGCCCGGCGTCCTGCTGGGCGGCCAGCTCCGTCCCCTCGCGCCCGATGCGGCGCAGGACGGCGTTGATCAGGCCCTTGTAGGGTTCGGCCCCCTTGGCCGCGGCCAGCTCCACCGCCGTGTCGACGGCGGCGTGGGCGGGCGTGCCGAGGAAGACGAGTTGGGCCGCGCCCAGCCGCAGGATGTCGTGCACGGTGGCCTTGGGCAGGCCCGGCTTGGCGAGGCTGCCCTGGATCAGCGCGTCGATCTGGCCGAGCCGGCGCAGCACGGTGGCGGTCAGCAGCCGCACGAAGCCGCGGTCGCGCGGGTCGAGCCCGCGCAACTCCGGATGCGCGTCGAACGCATCGTCGAAGGGAATGGACTTGCGCAGCACGTCGCGCAGAAGGTCGAGCGCGGCGGAGCGCGCGGCAAGGGAGGCGTCGGACATGCCGCTGGATGTAGCGCGCCGGACGGCGGGTGTCGAGTAGCCGCAGCGCGGGGCCGAACGGATTCCGGCTCCCTCAGCGGGCCAGGGCGCCGCGCCGTCCGCCTTCGTGGTCGGGATAGGGGCCGACGTCCTCGACGACGAAGCAGGCGACGCCCCGCAGCTCGTCCCGGCGCAGGATGAAGCGGTTGCCGTTGCCGGCCTTCATCCCCCACAGCGCCGTTCCCGCCAGCGGGCTCAGCTCCAGCTCCGGCGGCACCGGGTCCTCGCCCAGCCGCTTGAGGAAACGGTCGGCGCGCACGCGGTCGTCCGGCGGCAGGCTGCGCGCGGCGCGGGCGTCGTAGCGGTCGCTCTTGACGTAGCGGGTCCCCGTCCCCTGGATGGGGCTGGACGGCCCGCCGGGGTCGGCGGCGGCGCGCTCCAGCATCAGCGCCCAGCGCGCGTCCCGCGCCATGGCCAGGGCGCGGCGATGGACGGCGCGGCAGTGCTCGGCCAGCTCGTGGAAGCGGGGCATCAGGTCGCGCTTGCGAAAGCCGACCTCCATCATGACGCGCTCCACCGCCCCGTCCGCCGCCGTGCCGGACGCCGGGATGCCGCGCGTCTCCAGCGCCAGCAGGGCGTCGATGCGCCGGTTGCGCTCCGCCGCTGCTATGCCCCGGGTCAGCGTTTGCCCAAGCTGCTCCAGCGCCGCCTCGGCGCGGCGCTCGGCCTCGGCGATGCACAGGAGCACGTCGTCACGGCTGGTGGCGGCGGACACGCCCAGCCAGCCCGCATCGAACAGCGGGGTCTTGTCGAGAAACAGGTCCGGCACGATTCCCGTCAGCCGTCGGCGCGCATGCGCCCGACGATCTCCTCCAGCACCGTCTCGGCCTTGTCGTTGTCCACCTGGCAGGTGCCCGCCGCCTCGTGCCCGCCGCCGCCGTATTCCAGCATCAGCGGACCGATGTTGGTCCTGGAGCTGCGGTTGATGATCGACTTGCCGCAGGCCAGCACCGTGTTCTGCTGCTTCAGGCCCCACAGCACGTGGATCGACACGTTCGCTTCCGGGTACATGGCGTAGATCATGAAGCGGTTGCCGGCGTAGATGGTCTCCTCCCGCCGCAGGTCGACGACCACGACGTTGCCGCGGATCGTGCTGCAGCGGGCGAGCTGGTCGGAGAACTTCGCCTCATGCTCGGTGTAGAGGTCCACCCGCTCCTTCACGTCGGGCAGGGCGAGGATCTCGTCGATGCCGTGGCTGCGGCAATAGTCGATCAGCTCCATCATGAGCTGATAGTTGGAGATGCGGAAATCGCGGAAGCGCCCGAGGCCGGTGCGCGCGTCCATGATGAAGTTCAGCAGGGCCCAGCCCTGCGGCTTCAGGATGTCCTCGATGCCGTATTGGGCGGAGTCGGCCTGATCGACCGCGGCCATCATCGCGTCGGAGATGGTCGGGAAGCGCTCCTTGCCGCCGTAGTAATTGTAGACGACGCGGGCGGCGGAGGGGGCGTCGGCCTCGATGATGTGGTTGTCGCGCTTGCCGACGCGGATCGTCTCCGACAGATGGTGGTCGAAGGCGAGATGGACGCCGGGCACATAGGGCAGGTTGGTGGTGATGTCGCGGTCGGAAATCTCGACCTTGCCGTCCTGCATGTCCTTGGGATGCACGAACTTGATCTCGTCGAGGATGCCCAGCTCCTTGAGGAGCACGGCGCAGACCAGCCCGTCGAAGTCGGACCGGGTGACGAGGCGGTATTTCGTGACATCGGACATGCGGTGTTCCCCCTGATCGCCCCACAATCGGCAAGCGGAGGGAAGGTAGACGTACGTCTTTCGGCGTGCAACCGCGAACCGATCCGTCTCCGCTCACCCCCAGGGGCTGCGCGGCATGAAGGAGGGGCCGGCCATGCCGCGCAGGCGGCGGACCCGTTCCTCCATGTTCGGATGGGTCGAGAACAGGCTGTCCAGGCTGCGCCCGTGCAGCGGGTTGGCGATGAACAGATGCGCCGTCGCCGGGTTGGATTCCGCCGCGTAATTCGGGATCTGGTGGGCGTAGGTGTGGATGCGGGTCAGCGCGTCGGCCAGCCACAGCGGGCGCCCGCAGATCTCCGCGCCGATGCGGTCGGCCTCGTACTCGCGGGTGCGGCTGATCGCCATCTGGACGATCATCGCGGCGAAGGGGGCCAGGACGGCGATCAGGATGCCGCCGATCAGCCCCAGCGGGTTGCCGCCCTGCCCGTTCTGGCTGTTGCTCTGCGACGCGCCGAAGAACATGCCGAAGTTGGCGAGCATGGAGATGGCGCCCGCGATGGTCGCGGTGATCGTCATGATCAGCGTGTCGCGGTTCTTCACATGGGCCAGCTCATGCGCCATGACGCCGGCGATCTCCTCCGGGCTCAGCAGGCGCAGCAGGCCGGTGGTGGCGGCGACCGCGGCGTTCTCCGGGTTGCGCCCGGTGGCGAAGGCGTTGGGCTGGTCGTTCTCCATGATGTAGACGCGCGGCATCGGCAGGCCGGCGCGCTCGGCCAGCTGCTGGACGATGCCGTAATATTCGGGGGCGGTGTAGGCGTCGACCTCCCGCGCGCCGTATATGGACAGCACCATGTCGCCGGAGTTCCAGTAGCTGAACAGGTTCATGCCCAACGCCATGACGAAGGCGATCATCATGCCGCCCTTGCCGCCGATCAGATAGCCGATGCCCATGAACAGGGCGGTCAGGCCGGCGAGGAGGATGGTGGTCTTCACATAGCTGCTCATGGCGATATTCCGGGCGATCTTCTGGACGGTTTCACTGTTGGTTGGACGAGACGGCCCCGGCGGGGCTTTCCGAGGGGCCTGTCTGGTGATATGGGCTTGGCGGAAGGCATCGTTCAAGATGGCCCAGCACCGCACCCGACCCCAGAGGACGGCCATGACCGAGACGAAGACCACCGGCCCGGCACCGCAGGAGGCCTTGAAGCCCGATGCCGCGAAGCCTGACGCCGAGGCGCCCCCCGAAACCGGCGCCAAGGGACCCGAGCAGATGCCCGGCGAGATCGGCGGTCCGCAGGGACCGGAGCCGACCCGCTTCGGCGATTGGGAGTTCAAGGGCCGCTGCTCGGACTTCTAAGCCGGCGCCCATAGGACCGATTGCCTGAACACCCCTGTCCTGAAATTGAATACATACGTAACCAGGACATAATGCCTAGGTTGTGCTTGATGCGTTCCTCTTCGCGCCCTACTCTGTGACCGGTTCGCCCCTTCGCGGACCGGTGCCCGGAGAGGTCGCGTCATGGGATCGTTCAAGTCCATCACCCCATGCCCGTCCCGCTCCGCCGGGATATGGCTGGCACTTCTCTGCACACTGCAGGCCGGCACCGTCCAGGCCGCTCCACCCGCCCTGCCCGGCCCGATCCC
Organism: Azospirillum himalayense; assembly: GCF_042657465.1. NCBI lineage: Bacteria > Pseudomonadati > Pseudomonadota > Alphaproteobacteria > Rhodospirillales > Azospirillaceae > Azospirillum > Azospirillum himalayense. The sequence continues at coordinate 105,278 of NZ_JBHSLC010000009.1, forward strand.
GGCGGAGGTGCTGGAGGTTCTGGACGGCGACACGCTGCTGGTGCGCGCCACCATCTGGCTGGGTCAGGTGGTGGAAACCCATATCCGGGTGGACGGGCTGGACGCTCCGGAAATACGAAGTCATCCCAATAGGCAACGCCTTTAGGGTCTGGCTATTTCGCGCTCAATAGCAGATCGAAGGCCACGAAGCGCAAAAATGTTCATAGCGCACTGTATCCCCCTTAAAAGAAAACAATCTTTCCTTAGGCCAATGATCTCCGCATGACGGCCTTCGGAGGAGTGCTATGAACAATCCAGAAACCACCACCAATGAAGAGGTCTTTGTTTTTATCAACCATACAGAAACGTCTGGCCTCAAAAAGAGAGAGCCGGCTCTTTTTTTTACACCTAGCATGCGTCTTTTTGCGAGCCCCACAACCTTCCTCCGCGAACGGTATACTCAAAGCGGCCGTTCTCCGTCACCGAACACTTGGGCCAACATCGCTTATGCTCTAGCTGGCTGGTTCAACTTTCTGTTCGAGATCGATGTCGATGATTGGCGCCGCGCATCGCGTGATGACCTGATCGCCTATCGGGATGTCTACTCCCAGGCGGTTTCTCCGAAGACCGGCCACCCTTATGCAACGGGCACGATCGCGGGCCGCATGGCCGCAATTCTCGGGTTCTACAAGTTTGCCGGACAGCGCTGCTGGTACGATGGCGACATTCTTGGCGAACCTGAGAGCCGACAACCAACCGGAGGAGTAGGTCTCGCTACCCCCGCTTCAGCAGATACCCGCAATGTCCATTGCATGAGGACGCTCGCGGATCTTATGCCAAGGCGACGTCCCAGCCGGAGCGCCGTTCGGCCGTTCTTTGATGCTGAACTGAGGGCTTTTCTCTCAGCTTTGGGACCACGCGCAAGCGAGCGTGGAAATGGCGATGCGCGCCCCTGCCGGGACCGGCTGATTGGCGATATCGGCGTCTTTGTTGGATTGCGGAACGATGAAATCCACCAACTGACGAAATATCAGTTTCTCACCATGCACCCTGATGCAGAGGCTCCCTTGGCAGATCAACGATTGACAATCACGGGGAAAGGACAGGTGGCACGGACTGTTGCAATCCCTAATTGGCTTGCCTTGGACGTTCTTGCCTACATCGACGGTGAGCGAGCGCAAGCGGCGCGCGCCGGCCGACAGACGGGGCGTAAAGAGGCACCGGACCTTTTCTTGGCCGGAGTGGAGAGCAACGCGCCGGGCCGGCCGCTTACGCATCGACGCTTTCAGCAGGTCGTCGAGGAAGCGTGTCTTCGGGCGGGCATCATCCGCATCGTTTCTAGAATTGATCCGGAAACAGGGGCCGTTACTGAGGTCAAAAAGGCCAAACACTGTGTTCATGACCTCCGTCACACTTATGCGGTTCTAACCTACTGGGCCGAAAAAATGGGAGGAAATGCTGAGCCCTGGAAAAAAATCCAAGCACAACTTGGCCACAGGCATTTAAACACGACCATAAATACTTATCTCTGCTACGTCGATATTTTCGGGAAACGCGAGCGTCTCATTGATGTCCACAAGCTGATTGGTCTCTGAGCCATGTCTCGAATCAAGCCTTCTGTTCCGGCCTCAGTCGTGAAGCAGGCGCGGAATGCAGCTGACATCGCACCGTTCTACACCTCGAAGCTGGCTAGATCTGAGATCGTACGAGGTATCAAGCCGCACACCGGCGTACCTTTCCTAATGGCAGTCTTTCCGCGACCGCAATCTGGCCGGCAAGAGATCGAACTATCCTTTTTGCTTGAGACCCCATATCTCGCCGAACCATTTTCCGAAGCATTCTTGTTGTGGGCTAGGTCAAAAACAGAATGCACCCGCCGAAATAAATCTTATATTCTTCAAACAGGCTTTTTCCGTTTTCTTATGGAAGCTGGCGTAAAATTGATCGCACTCGATAACATAGATCAAGTGTTGTTACGTGCCTTTATAGCTTGGCTCAACCGATCGACAGCCACACAGGCTGGAAAGCCAGCATCCCCAAAATCCCGTTCAATGTACTGGGGAGTTCTTTCATCGATGATCCAAGCTCTCAGGAAGGTTCCAAGATGGGCGATGGCGGCCAACACAATCATCGATTCGATGCCTTCGACCCCCTGGCCATTACTGGATCACAAGGTCACTCCCGTCCAACGCTTAGATCGCGAGCACCTAATTGCTATAAAGAACGCTGCCGAACGCGACCTTCTTGCCTTTGCCACTCGTTGGAAGGAAGGCCAAGCCCTGCTGAACGCTGGTTGCGAGGCACTACAGGCAGCGCCTCCTAACTACCAGAGTCTAGCCACCTGTGTTGCGGAGGTCGATCGAAGCTATCCACAAGTCATCCCCACTCTATCCGATATCCGTGCCGACAACCCTGCTCTCTATAGAGCAATTCGCAAGTCAGGTATGGGCTTGACAAAAATCTTCAGGCATCTCTATCCGTTGCCACGAGACATTGTTCCTTTTGTCATACTATTTTCGATTGCGACAGCGTTCAATACCGAGACGATTCTTAGTTTAGATACAGCAAAAGTTGAGCGCTCAACCCGCTTTGGTGTGCCAATCGTCCGGATCATAGGTCGAAAAGAACGCGCGGCCGAGGATCCTATGGTGGTGCTTGACGCCAGCCAAACACCAGGAGTCGGGGTAGCGATGTTGCTGGATCTTTTGGAAAGTATGCTGGCCCGTACTCGTGGACTGGTCGCTGATCCACGGGACTACTCGCGGCTGTTTCTCTTCATCAAGCCAAGAGGCAACAAAGCGGCGAAAGCCTTCCGGGGTGTATTAGGTCCTTCGCAGGATAGCTGTTGGCGTGTGGCCTTGGCGAGTTTCATCACCGACCACGCACTCAAGCCGTTCACTTTGCGACAGATTCGGCCGACCCTTCTTGACGAAGTCCATCTGCTCACAGGCGATATCCTGCTGACAAAGGCCGTGGGCCGGCAGAAGGACGCAGCGGTCGTCTGGTCTCACTACACCTCCGACGGCACAAAGCGGCGATATCAAGAGAGGCTGGGTGAGATTTTTCTGCTTCGAGAACGCTGGCGAGTGAGCTACGGCGTAATCGACCCACGCGCACGCGTGCTCACCGCGGGCATGGACCGCGGCGCGGCGACACCGGGATTTCTCTGCCTTGATCCTATGGAGAGCCCCCGCCCGAACCAGTCGAAAGGTCGCCTCTGCACCGCCTACGGTGAGTGCCCAAGTTGCCCACTCGCCGCGGCCAATGTCGATGATGCAGCTTCGGTCGCTCTCTACTTGGCACTTCACAGGGCGATCTACGACGCGCAGAGTCGACTTCCGGCAAAAGCGTGGTTGATCCGGTGGGCTCCTGTTCTGACCGATCTTACAACCCTGATCGCGCTCGTGCCGGCTGCGAAGAGGGTTGAAGCCGCCAAATTCGCTTTTGACCTTCCGCCGGTGGGGTAACGCTTATGCTGACCGCTGAGATTCTGCAATCCAGCACCGCATCGCCTCTGTACACACGCATGGATCCCGGACTGATCCGAGAGCGTGTGTCGAGCCGAAGCTGTTGGGGTGACGACTGTTGGATCTTCGACAACCCCCTGCCAGGAGCGCAATATAATGAAGCTGCCATCGTTTGGAACTTTGGCCTTCCGGACGGTCGTCGGCTCACCGACCCGGTGCATCACGACCTCCTTGACTGGCTGCGACGATTCATCTGGTCGCTCTTCACAGTCGGCGGCAACCGACGCAAACCACTCGGCCCAGGCTCAGCCGGCCAACTGAATACAGGCTTGAGGGTTTTCGTTATTTGGATGGTAAAGAACAACTTTAGGATGCCGTCTGAGTTGGGCAGCAGCGCGCTAGCCGCCTATTGGAACGATATGGCCGAGGCCTTGGCGGACGACAACGAAAGCGGCGTCAGCACCACCCAAGCCATTTCCAGATTGCGAATTCCCATCCTTCTCTGGCAACAGCGCAAGATATTGGCGACGGCTGGAATCGCTTCTATGCCAGCCACTCCGTGGGACGGTCGTACGATCAAGTCGCTGGCCGCCGACCTCGCGACCAAATCTTTGGGCTGGATCAAACCCCTGCCTGACGAAGTGGCAATTCCCATCCTGAACAAAGCGGCTTGGTTCCTTGGCCCTCCTGCGGACGACGTCATCCGCTTGCATCAGAAATGTGTGAGCGCCCGCGACCGCAGCCCTGGACGTCATAAAAATGGGCCAGGCACTCAACGGACAGCGCGGTATCAGCGGCAGAGGCTGGTCGCCGAGTCGTTCGAATTTTCATGGCTGCCTGGGGAGACGTCTCCTTGGCATGGCAGCCTTCACGATATCCGCACCTCGCGCTGCGGCAGAAAACCCGTCGTTGGGTGCCTGCGCAGTCTTATCCATGCCGTTCGCGAAGCCGCGGTTATTACGATTCAGGCCGGCACAGGCATGCGCATATCCGAGATCTGCGGGCTTCCTGCAGGTATGGACCCTCTGACTGGCCTTCCCTCTTGCGTCCGTATCGACCTGAGTTCCACGGGCTTGAACGAGATATTCATTGTCCGCACCGTCCTTACCAAGACAGAGGAAACGCCGCGTGAGGTAGAATGGGTGATTGGCATGCGCCCGGTTGGCAGTACAGACACTCCCTTGCCGGTTCGCGCCTTGATAGTTTTGAATGTTCTTTTTGCCCATTATCGCACATTGTCGGGTATCAATCGCTTGCTGATCACATTCCCTCATGGCGGGCTCTCGATGTCTGGAACGACCATCGCCGTGATGAAATCAATGAACCTGCGCAGGAATATCAAACATTTTGTCGGGAACTGGGTTTCACTGTCACATCTTCCGGATCAATCAGCACACCCCGTAGACGACAATGACCTTGTTCAGTACAGAGAGACACGAGGCCGCTGCATCAAAACACACCAACTCCGTAAGCTATACGCAAATTTTGCATTAAGCGTCGACCCTACATTGCTTCCAGCCTTGCAGATGCATTTCCACCATCTAAGCCAGGCCATGACGGAGGAAGGTTACTGGGGACGAAATCCACTTCAGATTGAGCCTCTGTCGACAGTGCAGAGACAGCAAACCAATCTTTTGATGTTCGAAATGGCCACCGGCCGGAGTTTGGTCGCCGGCCGTATGGGTGAACAGTTAGAACAGCACATTGCCGAACTTAGCGCGCGATTGAGGGGTCAAAGCATCACTGAGGGTTGGAAAACGACTCAGAGATTCGTCAATGAATACGACTTACGCCTTTGGTTTGCCCCCCACGGGAATTGCTTGCCCATGGTACCAGAAAGCATGCGCTGTCATGCGCTCGCAGGCACCACATCATGGCTGAACAGGGCACCGAATTTCGCCACCCGGGAGCCTTCGGTGTGTGCCGGCTGCGCGTGCTTCGTCATTGACGGGCGCCACACGGGATTTTGGATAGACCGCTATACCCGCAACCAGCTGGCGTACAAGCAGGCGGAGCGCCTGGGCCAAGCACACCGGTTCCGCGTTATACGGTAAGCGTTACGAACGCCCCCTTCTTCCCGAACCGGGTTCCGTGATCGAGATTGCGCGCGGGCTCACGGGACGCGGAGGGTACGATGGAGGATGGCG